>NZ_JAMPLL010000007.1:0-209714 GCF_039962495.1 Leptolyngbya sp. AS-A5
CTGCGGGTTTTGAGCAGCGGCAGATATGGATTTATCTTGCTGTTATCGCTGGATTGGGAATTGGTTTAGGCGAGGTGTTCGACCTTGTATTCCTTCCGAGCATGCGGTACTGAGAAAGTTCAGACCATTAGAGCACAGCTACCGTGGCAAACAGAAAACCGACCCAACCCTCAAGACGGCAGCCCGTTCAAGTACGATCGCACTCATTCTGGGAACTCTGCACCCGCGGTCGTCATGGGCACGATCGAGGCATGGGTCACTCTGGCGCTCAGGCTTGGGCTAGTAGCCTGGGGATTTCTGGCAGAGCGGCGTGATCCGGGAAGATGATCTTAGGTTGGGGGGGTGCGATCGCGCTGAATACTTTAGAGAATTGAGTCGTGTTCTAGACATCTGGATCAACGTGATTGAATGGCTCTTCTGATGGAAATCTTTGGAAAGCCAGCCACAGGTCCCAGCATTTGTTCTGTGCTGCATTTTGCTCAATCGTTTTGATCGTGGTGCAATTTTTTTCGATCTAGAGCACGCTAAGAATAGGTCGTATTGAGGGAGAACACGATGAATCCGCTTACTCCAACTGGAATTTCTGAAAGGATGCAGCAAATTGAAGGAACCCTTTCAAGGGTAGGAGAAAAAATGAAAGAAACGGCTACTCTTCCTCTTCACAAAGCCGGAAGCTTAAGCGATACTCTTACCGCGAATGTCCAAAATTCTGTGCAAGCTTGGATCGATGTACATCCCATTTTTGCCTGGATTCTGTTGCATCCACTTTGGAGCATGGGCATTGCGATTCTTGTCCTTTGGCTCGCATTTAGTTTGTTAACGGCGCTGGTGGATGCAACTGTTCAGTTGATTTCACCGATTCTAAAATTACCGTTTACTGGATTCAAACGGCTGCTTTTGCCGCGTCGATTCGTTAAGCCTGATTCTTCTCAACGATTGATGGAAGTGCTTGATCGATTAGAAGCTTTACGACAAGAACAAGACGAGTTACTGAAACAAGTTAAAACAATGTTAGCGTCAGAGCGCAATGTTAAAGAGAAATCTGTGTCCGCCGATCAAACCTTGTCATCAAGACGCTAATAAAACTTTTGTAAAGTTAAATTTAGACAAGCGGTCTGCAACAGCAATAGTTTAACGTGAGTTTCCAACGAAGGCACCCTGCCCGGAGGTGCGCTTTCGTTGGAGATTCAGGTTAAAGAAGTAGAAATACAGACAGAACAAGGGTTATGAGTGGGTTAGCCACCTCAAAAACTGCGTAATAGTAGGCTAACATCTGGCTAAAACTGGCTAATCCTTGCCTGTTGATCGATTTCCCCATGCCGAGCAAGGCATGGCTCATTCTGGCGTTAATGTTTGGGCTAGTGGCTTGGGAATTTCTGGCAGAGCGGCGGGATTAACGATCGGTTGAAGGTGCGATTGCGCTTCACCCTTTGCCGCTGTTTAGTTCTGGCAACGGCTGTATGTGCCTATAGCTATGGCATGGTTGGCACCATCACGGAGGTGGCATCCACTGACCCTGGCTAACCCGACGGACATCAGTGCCCGTGATATTGGTGTGGTAGACCCACAGAGGTTGCTGTGTCGACGTGCCGGAGATTGCCTGATCGACCATGATTTGCACCGCCCAGCCTGGACGAATATCCATGCTACAACTGAGGGCACCTTCACGAGTATTCAAAGAGCGATCAAAGAAGCGAGCCTCTGCCCAGAACAGGTGCAAACTGGAGGTGGAAATTCCAGCATCCTCTGCGACTTGGGTAAGAATTCGCCGTTGTACGGCTTCTGATAAACTTTGCAACCCGTCCGGTTGGGGTGTCCAGAAACCGACTTCAGCCCCCTGCGGGATATAGTAAACCAGGCGGAGCGGCTCAGAGAGAGCCCTTCCTGCAACAACCACTCGCCACCCAAATACATCAATGTCAGGACAGAGGCCACGCATCGAGCGGGAGGGTCCAGAATTACCCCTACATTCGTTCCAGATAACTGATTCAATCGATTCAAGCTGGATACCGATATTGGTTGGTGAATCTGAAGCCATTTCAAGCATCAGTTCAGGGGTGTTGAACCGTTCTTGGGCATCCTGTATAACCGCATTGGTCAGTGTATTAGAGAGGCTGACCATGTCAATGTGCGATCGCATCTCTTCTGACACATTTTGAATGGGAGATGCAATAGTGCGAACGTTATCGATGCGGTTTTGAGAGTCTTGCTGAAGGGTGCGTCTCACGGTATTTGCAACGGAACGAGGTAATCGTATCTGCTCAAACACAATGGTTGGCTGCGATGACGCGATCGCTGGGCGTCCAACAACGGAAAACGAGGACAAGGGCGGGAAGTGGGCATGGCTACTGCTAGCGATCGCAACCGATAACCCAATTGCCCCACATATGAATCGTTGAACCTGCATCACCACACATCCTTCGATAACCGATCTGCCAAAGAATACGACTTGAACCTATTGCTACCGTAAATAGAAACGGTTGCTAAATGGTTGTGGTTGCAGTTTTAGCAACCACACAGCACCCAAAAACGTTTACGCTTTCTGCCTCACACTCTTTGAGCACTATTTCAAGGTAAATTATTGTCTATGCACCAGTGTGGCACCCATGCCACACACATTTTGCTCTGCGTAGGAGCGATCGCAGCAGCACAGCAGCATATTATGCTAACCGACGCTCTTGTTGATACACATCAATGCACGCGACTTGTGGTTGTGTGTACCATTAATTCCAATCTCCGTTGACTTTATACCAGTTGTGATTGATAGGCGTAAACCACATTTCATAGGGAATATCCTCTGGCACGGCGCCATAGTTCGGTTGATATTCATAGCGAAGGCGGCCGCACAGGAAGCAGTTAATATCGAATCGAGCAGAGCGAATACGACCCGCTGCGTTGAAGTCCGCGTCAAAAAACGCAATACGAACACCTGATTGATGCAGCACCTGGGTAATAGAATTGGAAATTGCTGTCGCGGGGGGCGTAAAGGATGGTGCCGGACCTGCAAAGAGATTACAGGTTGCCGGATGCGCTGTGTCGGAGAATTGACCACCAGCGTAGGCTATGTTCTTGCACCAATCCTGATTCCGATAATCGGTAATACGGTATTGCTCAATCATCGCGAATGCTGTTTCCAAATTCTGCACCTGTTGACTCTTTGACGAGAAAACAGATTTGCCAAATAGCCAGGGCATGCCACCGTGAATGATGCCAATGATGAGAATGGCTACTCTACGAACGCGTTGAGTCATATGGCCATTATGGAGACCCCTACGTGATTGAAACAGTACACAAGTATGGAGAAAACGAGCCGCTAACGGCTCAAACCAGCGGCAGCAAACGCCCTGGAATTCTACAGCAGCAACTTTCGACCGTCCGCTGCATTTAAATTGTTATATTGCACTCATTCATGCACTGGTTCATGCACTGGCACCACTTCACGCGGCGCTAGAAAACCAAGAACAACTGCTACCAAGAACAATGCTGGAACATCGCCAAGTAGGTGTCCACGTTCTGTAGGGTCAATCCCTGCGTGTACCGCCATAATCAACCCATGCACCACACTTGACCAGACGGTGAACCAGATTAAACTGAGATGCGCTTCTGGCTTTCGAGCAGCCCATAGCAAAAAGACACCGAGCGTTGCATAAATGCCGATGATCATCTGTTCGTATTCGTATTGACCCGGTTGCCATGCCCAGCCTGATGACCAGATCTTCATCAACGGATAGATCAGGAGAAAAGCAATTCCAATAATAATAAGGGCGATTCGCAAGTATCGATGACGCTCATCCATAGCTCCGACCTCCTACTATTTTTCAGGGTGGTTTCTATCAACGGAATGCCTATTTGTAATCTTATTCTCGCTAATGACTCTTCAACTTTGGAATGTTAGAAATTTTCATGTTTCTTGCAGTTTAATGCTGATTCGACATTGAATCGTCCTGCTAAAACCCTCAACGCACATGCTCCCGTAGCCTCACGGTGCGTTGATAGTAAGTATCAATAGATAACTTCTAGCTCCGGCGAGAGGACTCCAATCACGGGTGGGAGAACACCGAGTGTGAGGAGCAACGCCGGACGTTGGACTCGGAGCTGTTCGAAGAGAAACGCCTGGCAATGCGATACAAATTTCGCGTCGTTTGCGCCTGGGAATACGCCTGTTGTGGCAGTTCCCGCACGGAGTCCCATATAGAGATTTGTGAAAAAGTAGTGCTCTGGCACTACCCCGACGGACTCGAACAGCTTCAGGAGGTTGCTCCATGTGGGTAGCGTGAAGCGTTCTCCCCCGAGCCGCCGCGACTCAGCGTAACCGGACTCTGAGTGGAAGCCCTGACCGAGCACCATGATGCCGCCCACCGGAAAGGCGGGCAGCGGGCACCTCTGCTTCATACCCCACAGTCCGTATCCGCCAGGAAAAAACGCGAGTCCGTTAATTGGCTCCGGTACAGGTAGGACGTCGATCGGGTAGCCATCCGATGGGTGTGGCGTGCCCAGAGTGCTTCGGCAGGATGCATAAGCAGGGGATTAGTCCAGTGTGAGAACGAAACTATGTTACAGAACTTGCATGGATGTAGTATTCCTAACGGATTACAGTTCTAGCGGTACTGTCAACTCAACTAGATTTCGCTCTAATTCTCTAATTATTGAGAATGAGCCACGAAGAAATGAGCTGTTCAGCCTTTGAGAATTAGGCAATTTTCAATAAGCAAGCCTTTGAACGGTTAAGTTGACAGTACCGTCTCTACTGCTGACCTGATTCGATCCCACTTTCATCGCAAGCAACATGACCTGAGTGCAAAACGAGATGCGCCATCGCTTAGAGGATTGGTGGGAAATCACTAGTGTGAAAGATGCTGCGTAAACTGGAGAGGGATAACCGTGCTTAATTTTAACTACTCCCGGTTAAGTTGACAGTATCGTAAATGGTCATGGTTGCTCCTCGAAAATGAATGAATAGTCGTGCCAGTCACAGACGGGGTGGTATCCAATTTGTTTGTAAATATGGTTGGATGTTGGATTGGCTAAATCTGTAAACAGAAAGCAGCGATCGCATCCCTGATCTAATAATTTCTGACTCAACGTGGCGACACAAGCGGTTGCATATCCTTTACGGCGATACTCCAGTGGTGTATAAACAGGACCAATACGAGCCGCCGTCGGTAAAGATTGACTACCACTTGCCCAGGAAACGGGAGTACCGTCGTCCCAAAGATGCACACTTTGGCGTTTCAACCCACTCTCTACCATCCTTTCAGGCGTTTCACTCACCACCACTTCACCGATCTCAGCAATAAAGGCTTTAAACCAGCCCAGTAGTAACGGGCGATCGTCCTCAGTGGCGAGCCTGAGATGCCCCTTTGCCGTTGCTACTGGTTGAACCTGGGTTAGTTGATGGATTCGCATTTCCATCACCCTTCGGTAGGGTTGCCCGGTGATAGCCTGCCATGATTGCAAAAACGTTGCCACCTCTGTCACTAACCCACCGACACCCGGAACGGTACTGTCAACTTAACCGTTCAAAGGCTTGCTTATTGAAAATTAGGCAATTTTTCAATAAGCAAGCCTTTGAACGGTTAAGTTGACAGTACCTTCTGAAATGCTGGATGATGCGCTGCACTTCCTGAGCTGTAAAAGGTTGAGGTTTTTTAACCTTGCCGCGTGGAACTTGTTTAACGACCTCGATCCAGGGATTCTCGCTAACCATCTTCCGAGAGATCGCCCACTCCCAAGCGGTTTTGATTGCGCTTAACTATTGCTTGAGCGTAATCGGCGCAGGTTTCTCTGACAGCCAAGATTTAAACTTCTCGCAGTCGGATTCCGTCAAATTCCCGGCATAGCGCTCTCGGAAGTAAGTCTTAAGGTTGCTAAGTACCCCGTGATACTTGTCTAACGTTTGGTTTGCGATTTTTCCGCGCTTGTATTCAATGTGTCGTTCAAACAATTCATACACCTTGATTGGCGTGTTGCCATGCTTCTCCGAGCGGTATTTGAACAGCGTTGGATCAAACATTCCATACTCGATATCGCGTTCGATCACAGACGCTCTCATTTGCGCCTGAGCACGATTTGTGGCGTTATCTCTGAGACCCAAGCTTAAACAGTACCGCTTCCGCTCATGCGTCCAACGCAGGCGCAAATTTCCGCGCATCTCTTCAATCTTGACTTCAACCTTGCCTCTCGCCATTCGTGGTATAAGGCTCAATTGGTGGATTAATTAGTATACCGAATCTTATACCACTACCCCCTTGGAAACCGCATTAAAGCGTACCAGAACGAATAAAGATATCAGTGTGTATACCACTGATATTCAAATTCCCAGAAACGACAAGAGCCAGTCATTGACTGGCTCTCATCTAATCGGAGCGGCGGGATTTGAACCCACGACCCCTACTACCCCAAAGTAGTGCGCTACCAAGCTGCGCTACGCCCCGATTTGTTTTCCGCCGATTTGAGCGGTATCGCCAATATTAGCACATTTGCAGTCAGATTTAAACGACAAATTTTAGAACCATAAAAGCCCTATTTTTCCCAAAAACTTTTTAATGCTCCGTTGTGCCGATTTTCTTGATACTTGCAATTTCACTGGCTGGAATCGGAGTCGATCACTTTCTCGAAAAGTCGCGCAGTAGCCCCATTAACGCTGGCACTACCGTTGGAGTTAACACAGTCGAGAAAGTTAATCCGCCAGTGAGAACAATCCCTAAACCTTGGTAAAGCTCTGAACCTTGACCGGGTAACACTGCAAGCGGCAGCATTCCCAAAACGCTCGTTCCCGCCGACATGAAAATGGCTCTCAGTCGATCCTTGGTCGCACTTAACAGCGAGGAATCGTAATCTTCTCCCTCCTGTTGAAGCTGCAAGGCGCGATCGACCAGCAAAATCGCGTTATTCACCACAATTCCAGTTAGAATCACGAATCCCAAAGCGGTGATCATATCTAATGGAACTGACATTCCAGGAATTTGATTGACGAGAACCAAACTCAACAGAGCACCACTCATGCCCATTGGAACCGTTGCCATGATCACGACAGGATAGAGAAACGATCGATACAACGCAACTAGCAATAGATAAGTAATCACGACGGCAAACGCGAATGCGGCTGTTAATTGGGACACTGTTGTTGCCAGTTGGTCAGCCGTTCCCGCTAATGCTAAGCGGTAGCCTGCGGGGAGATTTGCCTGTGCTGGAGCGAGAATCTCGCGCTTAACTTGATCGACGATCGCGCTCAAAGGAGCCGTGTCTGCCAAAGAAGCCGTTAACGTCACCGAGCGCTCTAAATCGGTGTGATTAATCACGTCGGCTCCAGTCGCTTCTCTAACGTCAGCCACATCTCCAAGCTGAATGCGTTTACCCCTTGCAAATAGGGGCAATTGCCGCAACTGCTCTGGGGTTTGAACGAAGATATTTTGCAGTTCTACCGAGACATCGAGTTCTTCTTTACCATCGATGAACTTAGAAGCCAGCCTGCCACCGAGCGCCGTTTCCACCATCGAACCAATCTCAGATTCCGAGAGTCCAACTTCTGCCAGCCGTTCTCGATTAGGAATCACTTGCAATTCGCCTGCACCAACAACAAAGTTCGATCGCACATTGCGAATTCCATTGATAGCGCGTAGCTTGCCTGAAATCTCGCGATCGATTTGTCCGATCTGGTTCAAATCGGTGCCCACGATATCGACTTCAAATTCTTTGCCCGGATCGCGGAAAATCGAGGGACGGATCGGAACCATGAATCGATAGCCCGCGAAATTGTTACTCGCTGCCCGGAAGCGGTTCACCATTTCTGCCAGCCCGCGCGTTGTGGCAAACTCAGGTTTTAGAATTGCTGAGATCGCTCTCAATGCGCCTGGGCGATCGATAAACATGACGCGATCAACTTCGGGCTGAGCGCGGACAAATTCTCGCACAGGTTTGGACTGCTCGATCGCCTCTGCAATACTTGTTCCCGCTAGCGGCTCAACGCGCCACTGAATCTGGTTGCGATTGCCTTCTGGGAGATAGTCGGCAGGGGGCAACAAAAAGAAACTCGCAAACAATAGAGAAACTGGAATTGTTAAAACAAGCAATCGCCGCTTCATGTGGTGACGACCGATCGACCAGCGAACAGTTCTGGCTAGGAAATGCTCAAACTTTCCTTGGATCTGTCGAAAGGCGGCAGATGTTTTGGCAACTGAGCGCTCAAACCAGTTGCCCCCCCGATATTCCCCGCCTTCAAACATCTGCATTGCCTCTGATTCTTTTAGAAACAATCCAGATAGCATTGGAACAAGCGTGATCGCAGCAAACAAAGAGAAGATGGCGGAGCAAGACATGGTAATCGCCATATCCGCATAAAGCTGTCCTGCTTCACCCGTTACCATTAACAGCGGAATAAACACAACGACGTTGGTTAGCGTCGAGCCAAGCATCGCGCCCCAAACCTCTTGGGTTGCTGTGATTGCGGCTCGAAATGCACTTTCTCCACGCTGCATATGCGTAAAGATGTTTTCAATCACGACGATCGAGTTATCCACGACCATACCAACGGAAAATGCAATTCCAGCCAGACTAATAATATTCAGCGATCGACCCAGCCAAGACATCACGATGAAAATCATCACAGAGGCAATCGGAATCGTAATTGCGATCACGGCAACGGTTCGCATTGAACCGAGAAATAATACTAATACGATCGTCGCAAGTACCGCTCCAGTGATCAGATTTTCTTGCACAAAGTTAACCGCTTGGCTAACGTATTCGTTCTCGTCGTAGTTATAAACAAAGCGAATGCCTTCTTTTTGCTGATCAAACTGGACTTGGAGTTCGGCAATCGCCTGTCTGACTCCTTGGGAGATTTCAGGAACGTTTGCCCCGACTTGCCGAATAATGCCAACTGCGACCGCAGGTTTATCGTTAAACAACAGCGCACTATCGCGAATCTTGCGCCCCATTTCTACCTTGGCAACATCACGAATGTAGACCGTTCCTCCAGCATCCCGCCGCAGCACAAAGCCCGCAATCTGTTCAATATCTTGTGATCGGCTCAGAGTTCTCACCCGATATTCTCGCCGCCCTAACTCTAAGGGGCCGCCCCGAATATCACGGTTATTTTCCCGCAGCACTCGCACAACATCGCCGATCGTCAAATTTCGATCAGCTAGGGCTTTCGGATCAACTCGAACCTCAACTTCTCGCTGCCGCCCGCCGGAAACGATGAACTGTCCGACTCCTTGAACCCGCCGCAATCTCGGTAAAACAATCTCTTCTGCTAAATCGCGGTAGCGATCGGGATCCGGTTCAAATCCGGGCTGGGTATCAAACGGAATCCACATCATCGGAGAGCTATTGCCCCCGACTAACTCCACGTTGGATTCGAGCGCTTCCGGTGGCAGACTGGCAACCTGCTGCAACCGATTCAGCACATCGACCAGCCGATTCTCGACGCTCGCACCTTCTTCAAAAGTGAGCGTGATCGAACTGCGCCCTGGACGGGATGCACTGCTGATTTCTTTTACGCCCAGCACTTCTTCCATCTGCTCTTCGATCGGGCGCGTGATCAAATCTTCAACTTCCGCGGGTGCAGCTCCCGGATATCCAGTATTGATTGTAATTTCTGGACGATCTCCACCGGGTTGTAACTCTAGCGGCAATCGAAAGAGCGAAAACACACCAAAGATTGCTAGCAGACAGAACAGCACAAACGTTCCATGTCGCCAGCGAACCGCAGTTTCAATCAACTTCACGATGCGCCTCCCACAATTTTCACGGGGGCATCCTCATTCAAGCCATCGCCGCCTCGAATCACAATTTCTTGTCCCGATCGCAGCTCTGGACTAAAAATCGCGACCTGTTTACCCATATCAGTTACCAGTTCAACCGGAATCGGTTTGGCTTTGTTGTCGGTGATCGTAAACACAACCCATTGATTGCGTCGCCGCGTGAGCGCATCGCGTGATACGACAAAGCTGTCTTGCGTGGTGGGCAGCGTCAATGCACCTGCGATCGCCATTCCCGGCAATAATCCCTTGGGCGGATTGGAGATTTGGACTCGAACGCGCTGTCTTCTAGAAGTCGCATCAGCGGAAGGAACCACGGCAGTAATTGCGGTTTGCTGTTTCCACTGGGGTAAAGCACGGGTGGTAAGCGCGATCGGCATTCCCGGTGTCACTTTTCCGCCCAACTCTTCCGGCAACTCCAGGAAAACGTCGATTCCCCCCCCTGAAACCAGCGTCACAATCTGCCCGGAACCCTGGACTAAATCTCCACGACTGACATGGCGCGTCTGCACTACCCCAGATGCGGTGGCGACAATTTGAGTCCGTCTTTGTGCCAGTTTTGCCTGATTTACCGTTGCTTGAGCTGCTGCGACTGTTGCCTGTTGCGCCTCAATTTCTTCACGAATTGGACCTGCTTTCGCTTCCGCTAAACTCGCTTGTGCTGCAAGTCTTTGTCCCGTTGCCTGATCGACTTGCGATCGCGCTTCGACTAACAATCGCTGCGAAATGGCTCCTTCTCTGACCAGTGCCAAAGTTCGCTTGAGGTTGTCTTGTGCTTCTCGTTCTCTTGCTTTTGCTGAATTGACTGCTGCTTGACGTTGAACAATCACCTCCGATCGCGTTCCTGCCTGCAATCGCGCTAAATTGCTGCGTTCTTGTGCCAATTTTGCTTGAGCTTGAGCGATGCCTAACTGCTGGTCTGAATCATCCAGAATTGCGACCTCCATGCCTGCCGTAACCTGATCACCGGGCTGCACAAAAATCTCCTTTACAATTCCACCCGTCTGAGCACGAATGGTCGATTGGTTAGAGGCTTCGACCTGCCCTAAAAGCTGTACCGTTCGGGTTGGTGCTCCAGTGCCAAGACGAGTGGTTTCAACGGCTCTTGGGGGTTGTCCTTGAGATTGTGCAACAGCAGGTTTTTCTCCTTCCGGATTTAGAATGCGCCAGAAGCCAAACCCGCCCGCGGTTAAAAGACCCATGCAAAATAAGCTAATCCAAAGCTTGCGATTCTTTGGTGAGGGTTGGGGATCAGGCGTTTCAGCAGAATCGATCGCAGGCTGATTCTGAGGGTCGAAAGATTCCATAGGTTTCATTGGTGCAGGAGCAGAAGCCAAAAATCACGCAGGAGAATGACGCTTGTTTAAGTAAGGATTGAAGTTGTTGAAGTATTAATAATTTGATTGAGATTCTACCCGATCCATCTGAGCGTTTGTATAAGAAGTTTGGAGCGGTTGCTGGGACATAATGTAATTGAAAGTCATGCTCAAACGCAGCAAACCTAACTATTTTTAGGGGTTACTTTTTAACGGTGTTCCAAGCTGGCTCAGATTCAAGATGTGACCGCCAGCCACGAGATAAACGGTATCTGCGATCGCGCCCAGTTCCCGCACCAGATTTCCCAAGCGATCCCGAAATAATCGCCCGATTGGATAGGCCGGAACGATTCCCCATCCTGTTTCTTCTGCAACAAAAATAATCAGGCTTTCAGTGCGATCGAAGCTCTGAAAAAGAGTGTCTAGGGTTTCTTGCCATTCGGCTTCGGTTTGATCTAGCACGTTTGCCAGCCACGTTCCAAGCGAGTCAATGAGCAGGCAATCTGAAGCCGAAGAGTCAACGATCGCTGAGCTTAATTTCACGGGAATCGATCGCGTTTGCCAAATTTCAGGACGCCGCGATCGATGTTTTTCGATCCGGGCCTGCCATTCTAAATCCTCTAGATTTTCTTGAGCGGTTGCAATATAAATGACAGGTTTTCCTGAATCGGCTGCAAGTTTTTCTGCCCATTCGCTTTTGCCTGATCGAGCCGCTCCGGTCACTAAAATCAGTTTCGCCATAAAAAAACTTTAGAATCTACTCTGAAAGCGAATTCGCCGCTACAATAGCCTTTACCTTGAATCAAGAAAACTTCGGCAGCGATGAAGAAAGATCTGCGACGGATTGAAGAAACCCTGCTTCAACTGAATAAAAAAGTTCCCACTTTATCTACTGCTCCGTATCCAGAACCCGCAGCACAGGCGAGATCGGTTTCGTTTTCGCTACATACTAAGCCTCCAAAAGCGATCGAGCCAGAAATTTCCGCTCCACCGATCGTCGAACCCCTGATCGAGCCGAAACCGCTTAACCTCCCAAAACTCAAAGCTCCAAACTTTACCACTCATCGCAATAGTGCCAATCCTTCGCTTGCCTCCAGTTTACTGGTTGACATGCAGGCGATCGTCGATCGCTGGCACATCGAGTTAAACCAAACCCTGCGTCAAATTCAGGATCTCTATCTGGAAGGACCGATCGTCGATGGCTGGCTCGAATCTCACTCCGGACAGCCGTTAGGAGATCTTTCAACTCTGCGCCATGCTGAAGTCGATCGTCTCATGTCTTATATCGAAGAGATTTGCGCCGCACCGATTCCCGGCACAAAAGATGCCCCCAAAGCAGGATATCGCCTCTGCGGAATCAACGCCGACGGACAGCGCTGGTCATATCCCTGCCCAGCAGAGCAAATTCCCAGCTTAAGCTTAGCGATCGCTCGCTATCACAAACTCCGACAGCTGCTCGAGCGCAAACAGCACCTCGAACAGCGCCTTAGTGGACTTGCAGAATCGTTAGTTGCTCTGCACGGCAAGATGAAAGAGTAGACGATGCGGGTACTCTGAGCTTGTTTTGATTCAAGCCCTGTTATGAAAGTGCCGCAACCGCTCGTCTCCGCCATTATTTGCACTCACAACCGCGATCGCTATTTAGGTCTCGCGATCGATAGCCTTCTGGCTCAAGACTTCACCGCCTTTGAAATTATTGTTGTCGATAATGCCTCAAGCGATCGTACTCGTGAAGTCGTTGAAGCACGACTCGCTGATCCAAGACTCCGCTACATTTACGAGCCAGAAATTGGTTTATCGGTCGCTCGAAACACCGGTGCAAACAGTGCGAAGAGCGAAATTTTGACCTATTTGGATGACGATGCGATCGCATCTCCGCACTGGCTCAGGACAATTTACGCTGCCTATCAGGAAAATCCGAGACTCGCGATCGCGGGCGGCAAGGTTACTCTGATTTGGACAGACGGGATCACGTCCCCAAAATGGCTGTCTGACGGACTCGCTGGCAATTTAGGCGCATACGATTTGGGCGATGCGATCGTTCAAATCGATCGTCCCGGACTCACTCCACGCGGCTTAAACTACTCGATTCGTAAGGCGTTCCTCGATCAGATCGGCGGATTCGACCCCAACCTAGGGCGCGTTGGTAAAAATCTTCTCTCTAATGAAGAACTTCACATGACCCATCTAGCGCTGCAAACCAGATGGGAAGTCACCTATCTCCCTGCTGCCTGCGTCGCCCATCATGTCGCTCCAGAACGGGTAAGAAGAAAGTGGTTTCTCGATCGCGGTTGGTGGCAGGGCATTAGTGAATGCTACCGGGAGCAAATTGCGGGGGAAGCTGGAGCCGGACAGTTTCGGCGCGGCGGAGAACGATTAGTTCGCGGGCTTTATAAATCGCTCAAGTTTGCCACTGATCCAGCTCAACGCTTTGAAAATCTAGTCTACAGCTACGGTCAAATCGGTTATCTGAGGAAAGCCTTTGAGGGTTTTGTGTCTGGGAAAGCGACGAAGGGATCGTAAACGTAAACCCACAGATTTCCCTATCAAAAGTGCTCAAACGCTCACCTATCAATCGTTAGGGGCAAATATTAAATTTTTGTCACAATTGATCCAGCCTTACTATAATGTTAAACATTGTAAAGTTCTGATGATTGCGGACACTTCAATCCGTACTTGCGCTGATTCATAGAGAAGATTCGCAGTGTCATCACCAAAAACTTCTGTGGATAAAGGAATTCTATGTCCTACCCTCTGATAGTCCAATCCAAAATCCTCCACATTCTGTTGGTTAAGTTCATTTTGCTTAACAAACTGGAGTAAGATTAGTGCAGTAGGTACAAATCCTCATTGGGTTTTCCTCCACGCAAAACACTTGATCCGCCAAGTATCTTGTGGGAATTGTGACCGCCGCCTCGCTCTAGAGACATTACCCGCCGCCACGACTCCCGCCGCCCAAAGTTCGATCGCTATCTTCCTTCTTTATTGTCTGATTGGGCTTCTTAGCGGATTGAGTCACTGGTGCTTTACACCGACCCCCTGCTCTCTACACACCTGGTCACTGATGTCATGGTTACTTCTTTCCCTTGGTTAACCACTCTAATTGCCCTTCCCCTCGCAGCCTCGCTTCTGATTCCACTCATTCCCGACAAACAGGGTAAAACAGTTCGTTGGTATGGATTAGGAGTCGGTTTAGCGGATCTCGTTCTCTCAATTTATGCGTTCTGGAAACACTACGACTTCCAAAACCCCGACTTCCAACTGACTGAAAGCTACTCCTGGATTCCTCAACTTGGAATTAACTGGTCACTAGCAGTTGATGGAATTTCAATGCCGTTGGTTGTTCTCGCCGCATTGGTGACCACACTATCCATGCTGGCAGGCTGGAAAGTCACGAACAAGCCTCGCCTGTTCTACTTCTTACTATTAGTCATGTACAGCGCTCAGATTGGTGTGTTCTGTGCCCAAGACATGATTCAGTTTTTCCTATTGTGGGAAGTTGAACTGGTTCCGGTGTACATTCTCATTGCCATTTGGGGCGGACCGAAACGCCTTTACGCTGCCACCAAATTTATTCTCTACACTGCACTTGCCTCTATTTTTATTCTGGTGTCGGCGTTGGCGATGGCGTTCTACGGTGACAACTTCACCTTCAATATGCAGGAGTTAGGACTAAAAGACTACTCCCTGACCTTTGAATTACTCACTTATGCAGGGTTCTTGATCGCTTTCGGAGTCAAGCTTCCCATCTTCCCGCTGCATACCTGGTTGCCGGATGCTCACGGTGAAGCTTCTGCTCCGGTTTCGATGATTCTGGCTGGTGTCCTGCTGAAAATGGGTGGTTATGCGTTGATTCGCATGAACATGGAAATGCTGCCTCATGCTCATGTTTACTTCGCTCCGGTTCTTGCAATTCTCGGAATTGTTAACATCATCTACGGTGCATTAGCTTCCTTTGCTCAGCGCAACCTGAAGCGCCGGATGGCTTACTCTTCGATCTCGCACATGGGGTTTGTGCTGCTGGGTATCGCATCCTTTACCGAGTTAGGAATGAGTGGTGCGGTGTTACAAATGGTGTCTCACGGTTTGATTGCAGCAGCGCTTTTCTTCTTGGCAGGTGTGACCTACGATCGCACTCACACCCTGAATATGGACGACATGGGCGGCTTAGCGAAGAAAATGCCATCGACCTTTGCTCTGTTCACAATTTGCTCGATGGCATCGCTGGCACTCCCTGGCATGAGCGGATTTGTGGGTGAGTTGGCAATCTTCCTTGGCTTCACCACAAGCGACGCTTACACCTCGACTTTCAAAATCGTCATCGTCTTGCTCTCTGCGGTCGGTTTAATTGTGACTCCGATCTACTTGCTCTCGATGCTGCGTGAAATGTTCTACGGCAAAGAAGGCAAAGCGGTTGAAAAAGAAGTTTTCTTAGATGCGAATCCTAGAGAACTGTTCATTACAGCTTCCCTGGTGCTACCGATCGTCGCGATCGGTCTCTATCCGAAGCTAATCACTCAAACCTACGATGTCAAAACCGTTCAAGTCGCACAGAATGCTCGAAATGCAGTTCCAGTCATAGCACAGCAAATTGCAATGCCTGGTTTAGCAGCTCCTCAAATCTCGGCTTCTCAGCCTGAACTGTTGGGATTGATTAAGTAAGTTTCAGCTTAAAAAGCATTAGAGCCTGGAAGGGAACTTCCGGGCTCTTTTAGTTGAAATCTGGTCATGAAAATTTGGGAAACCTAAGAGCGAAGTCCATCGGAGAAAGCTTATGTCAGGTTTTGATTCCCTTAAGAATCGAGATTACACCTTAATCCTCGACAAAAGTGGAAGTATGTCTGCAACTGACCAAAGCGGGGGTCGAAGCCGTTGGGAAGCGGTTCAAGAATCAGCGCTTGCCCTTGCTCGTAAGTGTGAACAGTTTGATCCCGATGGCATCACTGTTTATCTCTTCTCTAGTCGCTTCAAACGCTATGACGATGTGACTTCGAGCAAAGTCGAGCAGATTTTCATGGAAAACGATCCGATCGGTTCAACAAATTTGGCATCAGTATTATGGGATGCCGCTCAAAATTATTTTCATCGCAAAGCAACAGGAAAAACCAAGGCAGGCGAAACCATTCTAGTTGTGACAGATGGCGCACCCGATGATCGCCGTGCCGTAATCGAGGCAATTATTCGTTCAACGGAGCAGATGGAGAGTGATGAAGAACTCGCCATCACCTTTTTACAGATTGGAAGCGATTCAGGCGCAAAGCAGTTTCTCACAGCGCTTGATGATCAAATCAAAGACGTGGGTGCTAAATTTGACATCTGCGACACGATTACAATGGACGATATGGCAGATCTGAGCCTTGCTGAAGTTCTGATTAACGCGATCGCCGATTAATTACGATTAATGCCAATGGACTCGATCGACAAATTGCTCAAGAGTTTAAATAACGAATCTTCTGAATCTCAATCTGCTTCAGAGGTTAAACCTGATCGGTTGCCGATCGATAGTCTGCTGAAACAGATTGATGCCCAACCGCAAGCGCCTCATCCTTCAACTGCTCCAAGTCCAGACCCTTTGTTTGATCAATTGAAGCAGGAACACCAGGAAACGCTTAGGCAAGAGGCGCTTCGATTACAACAGCAAGCCCAACAGAAACAAGAACGTCTCGAACAACTAAAGCAACAGCGTCGTCAAGCTCTAGCGATTCGGGCTGAAGAATGGTTAAAGAGTCTCGACCCGGATTCAAGTGAAGGGCAGTGGTTTGAAGAATTTGCTTGTCATTATGAGAGTCGAATTGTGGCAGCAATCGACTATTTTAAGGCTTTACAGGAAGTCGATCGAGATTAAGCACATTAACACAATCTACCCATCTCTTGTAGAGTCTGAATGTTCTGTTCAAAATTCTCTACGCCGTAATGCACTGGAATTTGACGACTGGCAAGCAGGTGTTGAAACGCAATGCAGCGCATACCAGCAAATCGACTGGCTTGAGCAAGGTAAGCTTCTCTCGCTGAAACAGCATCACAGCGATTTCCTGACGCATTTCAGCCTCAGTCATGCAAATTGCAGTTAAAATTTCGTCAGGGACAACAACGCTCATTGCTAAATTCCTCGCTGCTCTTGCTATTTTACTGAGTGAGTCTCAAAATGCTCCAAGTTGAAGAAGCTGCGATCCCAAGCACGCTGCGTGAAATTGTGCACAACCTCAATGCTTTACCACGAGATAACTGGCTCATGATACCGTATGACACTACTCGTATCAGTCTAGATTTAGTCTGCCGCCAAGTTGTATTAGATGATTACCTTGATGAAGAAATTGATGCTTACTGCACTCGTGAGCAGGTGCGTGAGTTTTTTTATAAAGACCAGCTTGAGGATATCTGCTACAATCTTGCGGCGCAGCGTCGTAAGTATTCGGATGCTGAGCTTGAATCTGCTATTAACTACTATTGGCAATATGATGCCTTTATCGATCTCACATCATTACCGTATCCGCTGCTGATGTGAAATGATTTACTTTTGATTCATAACGATTGTGATTTTGAACCCATTGCATAAGTGCGCTAACTTCGCTTCACGTTATGTTCGCTTCAACATTCTCGCTTTTACCCTTGAGTCTACAAGCTTTCCTATTATGAAAGACGACTATGATTTTTCCCAGTCTGTGAAGAATCCGTACATCAAGAAACCAAAGAAGTCCGCTGCGATTCAGCTTGGATTCAAGATTCTCCAATTTCTGGGATTGGGAAAGTACAGATAGTCAAAAAATAAAGGGTGAAAGCAGTTCGCCTCCACCCTTTAACCTCAGCCTCAAATTGCTATTTCTGAATGCCGATCGCAAACGTGAGTGAATCTTGCTCACCCAAGCGAACTTCTAACGGATAAACGCGACTGACGCTAAACTCTCGAATCTCCAGACTCAGCTGACCCGCATCGTTGCGATCACTAGTTGATCGGGAGTCTTCGCCCTGAAACAGCAAACTGCCACCGCAAGGAAGCACTGCTTCGATCTGTAGTTGCTCTATCACATATCGAATCTTGAGCGTAAACGCTCCCAGTTCGGTGAGCCATTCGCGCTCTAGCTGCGGTTGCTGCTCGGATACCGTCAGCGTTAGGGTGCTGAGAATTTCCCGTGCGGCAAGTAGCGACAGCGCCATTTGCTGCGTCTCGATCGCGCTGTCATACGACTCCGGCAACGCTTCGCCTAGTTCAGTTGCGAGGTCTTGCAACTTGGCGACCTTTGACCGAGCCGGTGAGACCATGACGTAACCTGCAACATTATTCAGCAGTTGAGCCTGACCTGGGAACAGCGTATCCACTGCTCGAACCAGTTTTGCGCCTTCTCGCAGCGACGAAAACAATACCGACTGACACTTTGCCAGAAGCTCGGTCATCACGACTTCAGGCATAGGAATCGGTAAATTAATATGACGAATTTGATGTAACCAAACAGATGCAGCGGCTAAAGCAGGTTGCGCTTCGTAACTCGCTGGCTCAGTGTCATAATCGACTTCTTCTTTCTCCCAAGGAAAAAGCGGCGGATTTTTCTGAGCCTCAAGCAGAAGGCGACGTTTTAGCAGTGCATGAAAACGATCTTGCACAGCAGGTATCTCTCCCGGTTGGTGTAATAAGTCCTCGTGTGAGGAGCGCTGTGGGGAGGAACTAGCCCCACAACTTAAATCACGGTCTGAATCACAGTCTAACGATCGTCCTAACACATCCAACTGGAGATCGCAACGATCGACCAGACCGAAATTGTGTAACAGTTTAAGAAGAACTTGCGTTCGTGTCGCTAAATCGTGATCCATTGTGATAACACCCTATTCATCAGCCGATGAGGTTGCTCCGGAATCTTGGTCATTACGAATTTCCCAAGCTTGCTCAAGCAGTTTAAACCATTGTTTCTGAACCTGATTCACTGTGCAACCGAGGCGCTGAGCGATCGTCGCTTCCGGTAGCTTTTGCTGCTTCAGTTCCAACAGTTTAACTTGAGAAGCCGTAGCGCGTTGGTGCAACGTCTGCCACTGACGATTCGAGAGTCCGAGATTGCGCTCTAAGTCTGCCTCTAACCACTGATGCACAAGCTCCCAGTGATGTGAGAACGAGAATCGAATCAGATGGTATTTGAAGCGCTGCTGTAAGTAATCCCGCTGACGAGGTGTTAAGCCCAGAATCGTTTCAATTTCATTGGCGGGTAGATCTTGCAGTCGCAGCGTGAAGTAGTCAATACAGTCGGTTTGTTTGCGTTCTTCGAGATAGGCGACGAGTTCTTTAATCACAGATTGGCGGAGCGTATCTTCTGCCAGTTCTGGTTCCTGGGCGACCATTTGTTCGCGCACCTGCTGAATCGATGCCAAACTCCACGGGTTTTCCGATTCCGACATCGAACCTTCTGCTGCTTGTTCGAGATCGACCAGGGTTTCAGCAGGTTGCTGCTGTGAGAAGGTTTGCGCTCTTAGGATAATGAGCTGCTGATTGCGATGTCCAGGTAGCGGGATGCGTCGTTTCCCGTAGCGCTCGGTAAATGCCATGTACTCCGAAAGTTCGAGCGGCGATCGCGGTGTGTACGTCGCGCCTAACTGAGACTCACGGCGAAACGCATTCAGCGCTTCCATGTAAAAGCCTTGCAGAAAATCCTCGATCAGCACCAGTCGAGCCTGATAGCTCGATTGGATCTGCGGCGGTGTAATGTATCGATAGATTACAGCGCTCAAATTGCTGTGCAACTCCGCACGAGCGCGACGCGAACCGAGGCGATAATATCCCAGACATTGCTGAAGTCGGTGCTTGGCGAGCGCAGTTGCCCAGGTTTGGACTTCTCCCGATGCTTGAATGCGCTTACTTTCGGAACAGATTCGGACAACTTCCTGGGTCAGTCGATCGGCAACTTCCCGGCAGTTTCGCTCAGATGCAGTGGTGGCTTGTTTCAGTTCGTTAAGCAATAGCTGAAAGATCGCATCCACGCTCTGGCAGATTTCCCCCACGGTTTCTAGTGTCGTGCAAATCAATGGCTTACTCTCATTGGTTTGATGGAACTTTTTTGTGATGCCTAGATCACAATGGTGGTAGAAATCCCTGATTATTTGCGGATGGCACGATATGAATCTAGATCAACAGCTTCAGATGCTGGTTAACGAAGCCCCCCAAGACGGCTCTACTCCTCAGTTAATTGAATCAATCGCGCCCGTTTTGCGCGCGATCGCGCAGCGGTTGCGACATCTCCAATACTACGTGGTGCAGACACTCGATCAAAACTGGGTGATGCTGACCCTCAATCATCGTGCCCAAGATGAACCTGAGAAAAACGTAATTTATGCGTTCCCCAGCCTCAAGGACGTTTCTTCGAGTCCTTATGATTTAACAGATCCAAATTTAATCGCTTTACCTGTTCCGGTGATACATATCCTGTTTCAAATGCTGGCAATGGATAAAGATTACAGCACAATTTTTTTTGAAACCCCTGGAGATGCGACGATTGGAACCGAAGTCCAGCGATCGGAGCTAGAAGCGCTGATTCATGAATATTGGCAAGGACAGGCAGATGCGGTAACTCATATTCCAAGCGATATCGCTTGAGTGCAAAATTTACACTGGGCGGGCTAGAACTGTAAATCTAAATCTTAATCGAAGACTTTAGAGTTGCAGTTCTGACTCTGCTAGAAAATTATTTCCAGAAGTCAACCGTCTGAATACGAATCTTTCTCAACTCTCTCTAGATTGCACTGCTCCAGATACTACGACAAGTTCCAGCTTGAGATTCAAACACAATCCTTAAGCTTACTGCGGTCTATTTCATGAAACCTTTACAACCTTTCTCCGGTTTAAATGCACTTGAGATGAAAAGCAGTCAGAATCTTAAGTGTTTCCACGGGGTTGATCGCGTCTCTGCCTAATTGGGGAACTGAATCTACTTAAAGTTAGATCTTTTAATCAATCAAACGCTGTTACGATCGCCGGAGTTTAACTCCGATACTAAAAAAATGGCTTTTCCTTCATTTCAGGCAAATCCTACGCTTGACCTTTGCTGCTATGTCAATACAACTCGCCACATTCAAGTTGCTCGGATTGCCGATATTGAGAACTGGTATTTTGAGCGCGTAGTCTTTCCAGGGGAACGACTCTTATTTGAAGCACCCCACACCGCGCATTTAGAAATTCATTCTGGAGCGACCGTGAGCGCGATTCTGACTGATACGATCGTCTGTGAGTCCCTTAAAGTCCGAACTTCTGCTGCGATCGCATCTTAAGCAGTTTGAGAGCCGATCTGCAAGGCTGCGGCAATCTTCAACTCAGCCAAGTTCAAGAGCCGCTAATTTCCTCGCACGATAAGGCGATAATCCCGATTCGTGCGAGGTGTTACCGTTCCGATCCAAACGCGATAACTTCCAGGCTGCCAGTCACTTTGTTGTAATCGCACATCTCTGCCGGATTCTCCAGCATCCGCACAACGGACTCCACCTGGCCCTGAGATTAACAGCGTTGTGTCTCCTCCACCACTATCGACGCGAATCGTTAGGGAAGAAAAAGGGCGTTCCAAGACCAGCGTGTGATTTGGAGTCGAATCACCAAAGCCGATGCAAGCTTGACCCTGACGATCGCGATTACTCACAACCGCAGGCAGCGAAGTCGTTCCCCCAGTCGATCCCATCATTACGCCAGAAGTCGTTTGGTTATTTAGCGTTAAGGATCTGAAGGTATCGGGTTGCGCGATCGTGCGAGAGGCAAATTGTAGCGACGCGATCGCCATGGAGATACCTATTCCCCATATTGCTATTTTTTGTATGTATCGAACCATTTTCAGACTCCTTACGGTATTAAGTTTTTACTATTGCAAAATTTATCTTTCACTAACTTAAATTTTTATTGTAGGATGAAAGGCGTTTTAAGGTGGCACGACTGTTTACACTTTATTTCTGA
The DNA here is from genome assembly GCF_039962495.1 of Leptolyngbya sp. AS-A5. Lineage (NCBI taxonomy): Bacteria > Bacillati > Cyanobacteriota > Cyanophyceae > Leptolyngbyales > Leptolyngbyaceae > Leptolyngbya > Leptolyngbya sp. AS-A5. Next base: position 21,993 of record NZ_JAMPLL010000007.1, read on the forward strand.
ACCTTTGAAGCTGCTGATAATTTATTCACATCGATTAATTTAGTAGGAATTGCTGCCATGTTAATCGGAATCTTGACTGTGCTACTATTTCTTGGATTACTGACTGTGCGGCTTGTTCTACTTCCCTCAGAAGTATTGACGTATCTTCAGGTTCCCCAATGGGCATTTTGGCTGCTATTTTTAGGAGTCATGACTTGGCTATTGCGGGACTGAAGGACACTGTTTTCGCTGCTCCGGATACAGCAGCGGACGGTTCATTCAATACGGAAGATCGATACACTGAAGCAGATCTAACCTATAGTTCAGCCCTGCATACATTAAAAGGAATGCCTTGTTATTCCTAATAAAGACCTATGATGGCATCACCGGAACAAGAAGCGGCAAGGTTAACCGCACTGTATGGGTATGACATTCTTGACACGCTCCCTGAAGCGGCATTCGATCGCTTAGCTGAGTTAGCGGCTTATCTCTGCCGCACTCCGATCGCGCTGCTTAGTTTTATGGATGCCGATCGACAGGTCTTTAAAGCAAAAATTGGAGTTGGCGTTGCTGAAATTCCACGCCAACAGTCCCCGTGTTCCTACACGCTGGAGCAATCAGACGTTCTAGTTCTGGTAGATGCGCCGGAGCTAGAACGTCCGATTCTTCATCCTGCTGGCGCGGAAATATCTCCAATTCGGTTCTATGCCGGAGTTCCATTGATTACTCTAGACGGTCAGGCAATCGGAACGCTGTGCGTGATGGATTATACTCCACAACGTCTAGATCCCTCTCAGAGCGCAGCGCTGCGATCGCTCTCACAGCAAGCAATCGCTCTATTAGAACAGCGTCGTCAAATTCGGCGGCTAGAGCTGTCTGCCGCTCAAACTCGCAAAACTGAAATGCAGCTACAGCTTCAACACGCCGTTACGCGAGTCTTAGCCGAATCTGCCACCCTCAACAATGCCACTCCTCACCTTCTACAAACGATTTGTGAACATATTGGCTGGGATTTTGGCGAACTGTGGATTGCCGATCAAGCAACCAATGGGATTCGTTGTACCGCGCATTGGAGCCGATTAGGAAGACAGTCCAGTGAGTTTGCAAACGCCTCAAAATCGTGGGTATTTGCACCCGGGTATGGGTTGCCGGGGCGAGTTTGGAGCGGCGGCAAACCCCTGTGGATGAGCGATGTCGCGCAGGATAGATTATTTTTGCGATCGCACTTAGCCGTAAAAGCCGGGCTTCATGCAGCTATCGGCTGTCCAATTCTCAGCCGCGATGGCACGATCGGCGTGATTGTCCTGTTTAGTCAGCAGGTGCAACCTCCCGATGAAGAAATCATGACAACGATGATGGTGGCGATCGCGTCGCAAGTCGGACAATTTATCGAGCGAAAACAAGCCGAAGAAGAATCCAATCGACAAAGCGCCCGATCGCAGCTTCTCGCAGCCATTACTCTGCGAATTCGTCGATCGCTGCAACTCAATGAGATTCTTGAAACTACCGTTGCGGAAGTGCGGCAGTTTTTGCAAGCCGATCGCGTGATTATTTACCGCTTTGATCCACAGTGGAATGGGGTCGTTGAAGTGGAGTCGGTAAAAGACGGCTGGGTATCAGCCTTGGGCGAACATATTGAAGATACCTGCTTCAAAGAAGGCACATGGCGATACTATCAGCAGGGAGCCACCACAATGATCGACGACATTGATATCGCGTCGTTGACTCCCTGCCATAAGCGATTATTGCGACGGTTTGAAGTCAAAGCCAATTTAGTCGTGCCGATTCTGCAGCATCGAGACGAGGAAGCAGAGCCGATTCTCTGGGGGCTGCTGATCGCGCATCAGTGTGATCAGCCACGCCCTTGGCAAGCGTTTGAAGTGGAATTTCTCGCTCAACTGGCGGATCAAGTGGCAATCGCGCTCATGCAGGCTCGTTTGCTCGACCAAGAGCGCCAACAGCGATCGACCTTATCAGAGCAGAACCTAGCCCTAGAGCAAGCACGAGCGGAAGCGGAACGCGCTTCGCAGATGAAGAGTACCTTTCTCGCCACAATGAGTCACGAAATTCGCACCCCAATGAATGCGGTGCTGGGTATGACCGGATTGCTGCTCGATACCGAACTGAACGCAACTCAGCGCGATTTTGTCGAAACGATTCGCACAAGTGGCGACAACCTACTGACGTTAATTAATCAAATTCTTGACTTTTCCAAGCTCGAAGCGCGGGAAATGGAGCTAGAAACGCTCGATTTTAATCTGGCAGCTTGTGTCGAAGAAGTGGCTGATTTGTTTGCTCCCGCCGCATTTGCGGAAGGGCTGGAGATTGGCACAATCATTTCTCACGAGATTCCGATCGGACTACGAGGCGATGTCGGTCGATTGCGGCAAATTCTGACGAATTTAGTGGGGAATGCGATTAAATTCACGCAGCAAGGCGAAGTCGTGATCAAAGCAGCGTTGGAGTCGCAAACCGAGACGACTGCGACGATCGCGTTTTCCGTCACTGATACCGGGATCGGCATTCCCGAATTGGCTCAGAAACGTCTGTTTCAGCCGTTTGCTCAAGTCGATGCGTCTATGACGCGGCGCTGTGGTGGCACCGGATTAGGCTTAGCGATCTCGCGTCAGCTTGTGGAATTGATGGGCGGAGCGATCGGCGTTGAAAGCAAATCAAAGGTTGGATCAAGATTTTGGTTCACACTCACCTTTAAGAAGCAAACGGAGCAACCCGCCGCACAAGCGACCCCCATTCCTACTCCGGATCTCACCCAGTTGAAGTTGCTCGTGGTAGACGATAACGAAACAAATCGCACAATCGTGCGCTATCAACTCTCAGCTTGGGAAATTGAAGTCGATGAAGCGGAAAATGCCTCGATCGCGCTGCAAAAAATGCGGACTCGCGCTCGATCAAGTGCGCCCTACGATTTGGCAATTCTCGATATGCAAATGCCCGACATCGATGGTGAGACGCTGGGGTTACTGATTAAATCCGATCGCACTTTAGCTTGCACGAAGCTAATCATGATGACCTCAGTGCATCGCTGGGGAGGCGCAAAAGACATGGCAGAGCTTGGATTTTCTGCGTACTTGATCAAGCCCGTCAAACAGGCTCGACTGCTCGATTGCATCATCAATACGATGTCTCCAGCTCAGCTTGTGAAGCCAGCAACACTGCCTCCGCCTCGCACTCTGCCGACCCTGACGAACTCCAGGCTTAAAATTCTGCTGGTTGAAGATAACATCGTGAATCAGAAAGTCACTCTGAATCAACTGAAGCACTTAGGCTATACAGCAGATGTTGCCGCTAACGGTAAAGAAGCGATCGAAATGCTGAGCCAAATTCCATACAACTTAGTGTTTATGGACTGTCAGATGCCTATTTTAGATGGCTACGAGGCAACGCGAGTGATCCGAAAGCAACAGGTAGAGCACCAAAGTATCATCATTGCCCTCACCGCAAATGCTATGTTAGAGGATCGAGAGCGCTGCTTAGCCGCAGGTATGGATGATTATCTCAGTAAACCCATCTCAAAGGAAATGCTCAGTGAGAAACTGACTTATTGGGGTGAGCTATTAGAACAGCAAACGGTAGAACAACCCATGGATTTAGCGATCGACTGGGATCATCTCCATCAAGTCGCAGACGGCAGTAAAGAGTTTGAGCGCGAATTACTCCAAATCTTTTGGAATGACTCTCAGCAGCACTTAAGTTCTGCCAGCACTGCGCTAGAAACTCAAGATGCAGCATTAATCTCCCGATTGGCTCATCAGCTCAAAGGCTCTAGTGCAAATGTTGGGCTTTATGAGATGCAGGCAATCACCTCAGCCCTAGAACAACAGGCATCAAGCAACGACCTCACCCAAGCACCAACGCTCCTATCCCAGATCGCCGAAATACTGGAGGCACTACGACAATTCCTACACTCTCAAAGCGCTTCGGGTTGATTGCGTTATACAATTAACCCGAAGCGCTCTAATACACAGGCGATCGTACTCTGAGGAATCTTCTGCTTTGCTACTCGATGCTTGATATGGTGAAATGTTATTCACCTGAGCAGGCGGTTTTGCAAAAAGCGGGGCTTTATCAAGGTCGAATAAACTCTGACAGCTAATCACTCCGCCTCTCACTCCTACTACCGGCGGAAAATCCGAGGTACAGCCTGTCCCGGACGAGTGGATCGCACCTGGACACCTCCGACCAGTCGCTCACCCGTTCCACCATCTCTAGGCGACAAGAACGGCTTCAAGTTGATATTCCCGTTCGTTGCAGCGGTCGATCGACGAATTCCAATAATCTGACCAAGCTGATTGAGAATATTAGAGCGACCCCCTCCATACGTGAGAACACCCTGAGTTTGCTGACCGCTATCTGCAACCGAGAGGTTTTGGAACACGCGATCGCGCGTTGTTACCGCATCTTGTCCGGGTGGAACCGTCAATACAATCCGGCAAGACGGAACGCGATCGGTCGTAACGCAAATCGTGTTGTAGCCGTTCTCAAATCCGGTCTTCATCTCCACCAAGCCATCCGGTCGATACGACTCTAAACGGCGCGCGATTTCATTACAGCGACGATCGGAACTCCAGCCCCCGCCCAATGTACTCGGAACAGCCCAAGCATATGCTCGGCTCGGTTGACTCTCCGGAAAATACATCACTGTGTTTTGTCCGTTGTTCACTTGGCAGGCAAACCGAGTGCCCGCCGCAGTCGGGGATGGAATCGTTGTCCCACCCGGTTGAGAGGTTGATCCACCGCGATCGGGCACCGTATCAATTACCACATCTCCCTGGGGTGGGGTAGTTTGTGCCACCACCGCACTACCCGCTACCATCATTGCCCCTAGCGACAATAACGTTCCTCGAACGACTAAATTCCGAATTTCTGCCAAGTCAACTCGCGACATGGTAATCAACCTCGATCGTGTGTATATAGTAGTGCAAAAGCTACATCGAACCCTTTTGGGCGGCGTTCTCTTGTAGTGACTTAATTTTTTTGCTGAAGTTCCCAAACTCTATTCAACAAGACAGCCTGAAACACGATCGCGTTTCAGGCTGTTCTAGAAAGACTACTGTAAGGAAACTATTGGGTTAGCTGAAATCTTCCAGCCATTCGCTGAAAGTCCCATCGGACGGCATCGCCTGGATAGTCATACAATGCTCTCAAAACGAAAATTGTACGCCCATCCCGGCTTGGAACAATAATGCTATCTCCACAAGTATTGGTTGTACACCAAGAGTAGGAAACAGCAGGTTTGCCCGCAAAATTGTAACTTCGGTAATCGCTTTGTTGCTGGTCAAAAAACGATAGTGTTTTGTTTTGTTCTGCCCATTGACGCGCAGAAAGACGCTGCGGATTGTCAAATCTTGAAATCGTAATCTTATCTCCCGGAGAAGATTGAGATTGCACATTACTATCAACCGGCGCAGGTTGATCGCTACCAACAGCTTGAGTGTTTAATGAAGGATCTCTAAGGACGATCGTTCCTTTCCCTTCCTGAGTCTTGTCTACAACGTATGGAGCTGTAAAGTTAAACCGAAATCCCAGTTGGCTTTGGTATGTTTTTGAAGCACCCCTAGAGGATTGTCCAGCAGCGGACGACTGTTCTTTCTGCGCGGGTGCCGTCGGCGCGGCATGAACAGTACCTGCGATCGTAAGACTTAGCATTCCTGAGTATAAATACACTTGAAGCGAGAATAATTTCGAGACTTTCATACAAGAACTCCGACTATCTTTGGATGAAAACGTTTATTAGAGAGAGTAAAAAAACTGGCAGTAAGTCTGTGCTGAAACTACAGATTACGTGCCCCTTACAGATCAATTCTACACGAAAGGTTTAAACTGTTCCTGAATTCTTCTCTGTCATTTTGTAGACTTTGTTTCCTCCTTTTTTGGTATTTAATGAAACCTTGAAAAACTGTCTAAAAGCCTTAATGGTTTTAATAAGTTATCGTTAGCAAGCTCAATTGTTTTTCAATCGTTGTAACTTATCTGGTGAACGGTTAAAACAAAGGAGCAGATCAAAACAGAACTGCTCCTTTACTCTTGAATTACAGCGTTGAACCGGACGATGAAACTCAGTCAATCGAGATAGATTTCGGTGCGTTACCGTTACCGTTATGCGGATTTGTGGTCTGGCTTGTGGCATAGACCGTGGTTCCTGTTTGCTGAGTCAGCCAAGTTCTCACGGGTTCTTCATTTAGGCTCAGGCGCAATAGCCCAGAAAATACCCCCCCCAAAAAGGCAGCGGGTTGCTGAGTCAGTTCTTGCACAAGTGGTGAAAGTTCAGTCAAAAACATACAAATACCCTTTGAATTGAGATGATAGAGCGATCGTACCGCGACCGTCTGAAGAATCGCAGCGATCTAAAATAAGAACTGTCCCTAACGTGCGAGGAATTCGCTATGACCGATGCCAACTTGATTGGATCTGACCAAACCGTTGAACTCGCTCCGAGCTATGCAATTCCGATCGTTCTGATTGCGGCGGCGATTCCACTCCTGTGGGTGCAAGCCTGGGTTGCAGGCACGATCGCGCTATTTGGGGCATTCCTGCTGATTCAGAGCGTGACTTTGCGGCTACGCTTCACACCGACTGACTTAGACATTTATCGGGGTGAAACCCTTATTCGGCAATTCCCCTATCGCGACTGGCAGAACTGGGAAATCTTTTGGTCGCCTGCGCCCATTCTCTTCTACTTTAGAGAGGTGAAAAGTATTCACTTTCTCCCGATCATCTTTGATCCTAAAATGTTACGAATGTGCCTTGAGCAGCGTTCCCCCAAGGTCTAGTGCTGCGGCGTAATGATTTGAGTGTTGCGTATGAATTCTGATGAGTTGCCCATTTCCGATGAAGCTGCACCGAATGAAACAGGTGCAGTGTTACCAGAGTTAAAGTTGCCAAATCTACAGCAGCCTACTGAACAGCAGCCGTCTGAACAGCGGCTTGCTGATCTCACTCAGCAAGAACAAGCCCTCCAGCAAGAAATTGAGGGTTTGGTTGCAACTCGCGATGATTTGCAAGCGCAAGTGTCGGAGATGCAAAATGCGTTAGGGCGAGTCGTTCAGCAGAACTTGTCGGAATTAGAGCAGCGCAGACAAACGCTGCAACTGTCGATCGAGCAGCTAGAACGTCGGCAAGAACGCATCCGCAATGAGATGAAATCCAGCTTTGCAGGCGCGTCTCAAGAGATTGCGATTCGCGTTCAAAGCTTCAAAGATTACCTTGTTGGCAGTCTTCAAGATCTCGCGATCGCCGCAGAACAATTAGAATTACCCACATTTCAAGCCGAAATGCCGCCTGTTGCCACCCCAGAACCAACGAAACTCCAAGCAACTCCAAGCCCCAATTTCGGGGAGTCGGCGTTTGAAGAAGCCCAGAAAATTCGCAGCATTCTCGATCAGTTCCGCAATCAGCCCGATTACTACGGCCCAGTTTGGAAGCTGCGCCGCACCTTTGAGCCAGTCCACGCAGAGCGCGTTTCTAATTGGTTTTTCAAACAAGGCGGACGTGGTGCAGTGCGGACAATGGGGTCACGCCTGCAAAATATTCTGATCGCCTCAGCAGCAACTTCGATTCTGTACAATCTTTATCGCGATCGCCTAAGAGTGCTGATTCTGGCAAATTCGCCGGAGCGCTTAGGAGAATGGCGGCGAGGATTGCAGGACTGTTTGGGTGTGACACGCAGTGACTTTGGCAGCGATCGTGGAATTGCATTATTTGAAGCTCCAGAGCAGTTAGCGCTGAGAGCAGAGCGATGCGACAAAGATGGATTACTGCCGCTGATTGTGGTAGATGAAAGCGAAGAAAGTATCAACCTTGCTTTGCTTCAATTTCCTCTGCTGCTTGCGTTTGCGCCCAGTCCACAACAAATGATTCAGCAACAATCGTATTACTAATATGCTGCCTTGGTTTATCAATAACGCACTGCTTCTAGTCGTTGCTTACCTGCTCGGTTCAATTCCCACTGGATATTTGGCAGGTCGGTTGCTCAAGGGCATCGATATTCGAGAAGTCGGCTCAGGCTCGACGGGAGCAACGAATGTTTTACGCACGATCGGCAAAATTCCCGCGCTCGTCGTTCTCCTGATTGATATCGGTAAGGGTGCACTGGCGATCGCGGTGGTGAATTACGCCTTTGTGCATCTTCCTGGGTGGCTGTATTTCTCGAAAATTGTAGGACTAGACTTCAGCTTTTGGCAGCCTGCGATGGTGACGCTGGCAGGACTGGCAGCACTGCTCGGACACAGTAAATCGATTTGGCTCGGATTCACAGGTGGAAAATCAGTCGCCACCAGTTTAGGAATCCTGCTGGCGATGAATTGGATGGTGGGAGTGGCAACGTTGGGTGTATTTGCGCTGAGTTTGGCAATGACGCGAATTGTTTCGATTAGCTCAATCTCCGGCGCGGTTTCGGTCATTGCTTTTATGCTGCTATTTGCTCAACCGTTGCCGTATGTGATGTTCGCGATCGCGGGCGGAGCTTATGTCATTTGGCGGCACCGATCGAATATTCAACGATTAATCGCAGGCACAGAGCCAAAATTAGGACAAAAGATCGAGGAATCGGAAGGAACTCCTAGCTAGGCGATTTTCTGAGGAAATAAATAAATCAGACCTGAGATCCAGGTTAAGGCAACTGAAATCCAAAACAAACTGAGAATTGCAGGCTGCCAGGATTGAGAGAATGGTGCGATTAGGAGTGCGATCGCTGCAATTTGGCTCACGGTCTTAAGCTTGCCCCAGAAATTTGCGCCCTGTAGTGATTTTTGTAAATTCGGGTCAACGCGCCAGCCTGCGATCGTCAATTCCCGCGCCAAAATCATAAATACACTCCACGCTGGAATTTGCTGTAGTTCTACAAGCGAAATCAATGGCGCTAAAACCAGTAATTTATCGACCAGCGGATCAAGGAATTTGCCGAGATCTGTAATCTGGTTGAGCTTTCGCGCCAAATAGCCATCCAACCAATCTGTGCTGGCGGCAACGAGAAAAACACCAACCATAATCCAGCGTGTCTCAGCCGTGGGGAACTGCAAGCCATAAAGCAAAATCGGCACTCCAAGCAGCCGAGAAACGGTAATCCAGGTCGGTAAATTCATCAAGTCGCACCAATTAGAACTATCTCCAGCATAGAAAAATTGGGACAATCCTAAAAGGACTCTCCCAATGATCAATCAAGAAGATATCGACTTGTACAGCCTTCAGCAAGCCCCATGTTTATTCAGCACGACGGCGATCGTTCTCACAATCAGCTTCAGGTCATACATCACCGACCATTTCCGCTGATACTCCAAATCCATCGCCACAACGTCTTCAAAATCTTTGATCTTCGATCGACCATTGACCTGCCATTCTCCGGTAATTCCTGGCTTTACGGCTAGGCGCTTCCAATGGTGCAATTCATAGCGTTTGACTTCATCCAACGTGGGTGGACGAGTTCCGACTAAACTCATTTCGCCGCGCAACACATTCCAAAACTGCGGCAACTCATCTAAGCTGGTGCGACGGAGGAATCGACCGACCCGCGTTACTCTTGGATCGTCTTTGCTCTTGAAAATATTGCCCATCGCCTCGTTTTGAACCAGATGCTGCAAGAGATCGGCGTTAGTCACCATTGAGCGAAACTTCCAGATGCGAAACGGGCGACCTCCGATCCCGCAGCGAACTTGGCTGTAAAAGATTCGACCAGGATTATCAATTTGGATGGAGATCGCGATCGGGAGCAAAACGAAGCCCGTAATCAGTAATCCCACTAAAGCACCTAGGATATCGATCGTGCGCTTGATCCTACTGTTTGTAGAGACATGAGGAAAGTAAGCTTCTGAGATTGAAGGTGTGGGATCTTGAGCATGGCGACAAGTAGCGGAGCGAATCAGAGAATTAGTATACGTAATCACAGGAGTAGCCAATCTGAGTAATCGGTGTACCCACGCTTCAATGAAACGATGTCCAAAGGGTTAGATTATTTCACGGAGGTGGGCATGGCTAGTGTGCACCGGGAAACAGGTGCTCCTTTCAAGGTTTTAGCGATATTTGCTCAACCTTTGAACGCCCTGCAATTCTGTAAAGTTTTGATAGAGAACTCTAGCTTTAGTCCGGATTGCGTCCGGCTTCTTGATGACTGGCATCATCATCGAATAGATTTTCCACACCATCAAGTGAAAAAATCATAGGCTCTTCCGATGAAGCCGGCATCGTTCGCAGTCGATCGAACGCCGTCTCACGATCTAGATTGCGATAGCCATTTGGCTCTATCGCCGGTTCGACCTGGGGTGCATCCCCCTCAAACAACGATTTCAACTCAGTTAGGGCTTCCTGACCGCTCTTAAATCCACTTCGAGGGGGTAGGACTTGAACTGTAACAGGACGCTCACTGAGTTGATCAATGAGTTCTGTCAGAAGCGCGATCGAATCGATGCTGCACGACTCAGTAGCCAGTTCGCGCCGTACTCTCACAGGTAGATCGGGCGGTAATTCGCTGCCAGCATAGGGCATTGAGAGCCTGATTTGATTCTGCTCAGGTGAACTTTGCACCAGCGCAGTTTGTCCTATCTGAGTAGTCAATCGATCGACGATCCCTGAGAACATCACTTCGCTTTCCTGTCCCAAGCGATGTAGCTTATCGAGTCCCTGAGCTAGAGAACTGTGATACGCCTGAATGTCTTTTTGTAGCGATTCAAACACGACGTGCAGCGAAGCATCTAGCGTACTCAACATCTGATCAGAAACCGCTTGAAGTTTCCCCGCAGGTAAGTTTTCAGTCACTTGGGATGCGGCGAGACTTGACTGTAAGAATTCTTGATGCGCCTCAAGCTGGCGAATTTCGCGCAATAGGGTATTACGTTGCTGCATTAATCCAGACACTTCAGCATGAAGTGGATGCAGGAGCGTCGATCGCAGCGCATTCATCTCCTCGATCACCGTTTGCACCGCAGCTTGAGCTTGGTTTTCGGCTTGATCCGGCGTGTATTGACTCAGTTGAAACAGAGCGTCTTGTAAATAGGCACGAACTTGCTCTAGCACTTGGCGCTGACGAGCAACTTGTGCCGCTGTTCCCCAAGGTAAACGGGAATTTGCCTGAGCGAGAACCTCTTGAACCTGGGCAAGAAGGCGCTGAATCTGATCTGGGTTAGCAGTCACAACAAAAATCCTTGACTAAAATTCGGCACTACGGAACGTGGCGGGTTGATCGTAATGGCTGAGATTAGAATGCCCGAACCGAGTCATCTTTTGCCAGTGTCACAGGGAATTCTGCGATCGATCTACTTCACGAAACAAAGCTTCATGCAGTCATCAGGATCATTTCACAGGCTGAGTTGCCATTTTTCGCGGACGGAAATCTACGCCAAATCTAGTAAAGCATCTAAAATGTTCGCAGTCTATCTGGACAAAGCTGTGCAGTTTCTAAGGCGGGTGGGCATTCTAAGCTCATCTCTCGATTCAAGGAATCACTCTGCGCTCGTTTTCATGCCCCACTGTGGTTAGACTCTCCATGGAAGACCGTTATACTCTCCGCGACACTTCGATCAATACGATTAACGCATCGATTCGCCTCGCGCCATTCTTTCAAGGATTGCCAGATAGCGCGATCGAGAAATCGCTTTCTCATGTCGCGCTGCGAAATCATCCTGCTAACCAAGTCATTTTGCTAGAGAATGACTGGGGAAGTTCGGTCTACTTCATTCTGAGCGGCTGGGTGAAGATTCGCACTTACAACCTCGATGGCAAAGAAGTGACGCTGAATATTTTGGGCAAGGGCGAATTGTTTGGGGAGATGGCTCCGCTCGATGAGGTGCCGCGATCGACAGATGTGATTACGTTAGCCCCGACCGTCATCGGGAATATGCCGGCTCAAGATTTCGTGCAGTTGCTCAATTCTGAGCCAGAGGCGGGCATTCGATTAGCTCAGTTGATGGCGCGACGATTGCGGCAGGTGAATCGCCGATTAAGATTGCGTGAATCAGATAGTATGTCGCGAGTGGCGGATATTCTGCTGTTTTTGGCAGATGGGCAAGGGAAGCGAGGACAGAACGGCACAGAAATTCCGAATTTGCCGCATCGGGAGTTAAGTAGTTTGAGCGGATTGGCGCGGGAAACGGTAACGCGAGTGTTGAGCAAGCTAGAGAAGAAGGGCTTGATTGTGCGCGATCGCGATATTTTGTGTATTCCTGATGCTCATGCCCTCGAACGCTTAATGATTTAGGGTTGCCAGCCCGGATTAGTAAATAATGGATTGCGAATTTGATCGGGTCGATTCGAGGAGGCGGAGTAGGCGATCGCTATTTGCTGTGCGGATTGGGCGGGGAAACTGGTGAGCGCGACCGCAAAAGTCAGAACCGCGATAAACAGAAACTTTGCAGTTTTTGCTGAGAACGCAGTTTTGGAAAGTTGATGAAGTAATTGCGGTTGGAGCTTCTGCACAGCGCTTGTCATAAAGTTTGACACCCTATTCTATTGATCAATTCAGAAATCGAAGCAGGCGAATTTTTCACCCGTAATTTGGAATCAACAAAATTGGATGACTTCCTGAAATAGAGCTAGTGGAGCTAACTAAATTGCTGGGCGTAAAATCGCGCATAGCGTCCGCCTTCTGCAATCAGTTCTTTGTGCGTTCCAGCTTCCACCACACGCCCTTTTTCCATTACGAGAATACGATCAACCCGTCGAACTGTTGCCAATCGGTGAGCAATAATAAACACTGTCCGACCCTGCATAATTCGCTCCAGCGCTTCTTGCACCAAGGCTTCTGATTCTGAATCGAGTGCAGAAGTCGCTTCATCCAAGATCAAAATTCTCGGATTGAGCAGAACAGCCCGGGCGATCGCTAACCTTTGCCGCTGTCCGCCGGATAAATTGACTCCGCGTTCACCCACCCAAGTCTGGTAGCCGTCGGGAAATTGACTGATAAATTGATCCGCGTTGGCAATCTTCGCCGCCGCTTTCACGGCTTCAAGATCGAAATCGAGTTGTCCAAAAGCGATGTTTTGCGCGATCGTGCCTGTAAACAAGATCGTTTCCTGAGGCACAATTCCGATCTGATGGCGCAGGCTCTTGAGCGACGCATCGCGGATATTTGTGCCATCAATCCAAATATCACCCTGTTGCGGATCGTAAAAGCGGGGAATCAGATTCACCAGGGTTGTTTTTCCCGCACCAGATGCGCCTACTAATGCAACCATCTCTCCAGGGAGAACACGCAGATTTAAATCTTGCAATACTGGTCGATCGGGTCGATAAGCAAAGCTAACGTTTTGAAATTCAATTCTGCCTGTGACGGGGGATAGCTCTTGAGTATCGGCACGTTCCGCGATCGACGGTCGAATGTGCAGCAGTTCAAACACGCGATCGACCGAAGCTTCGGCTTGCTTGAATTCGTTGTAGTTCAGCGTCACCGTTGCGATCGGCTCAAACAACATCGCAACTGCAACAACAAAGGCGACAAACTCACTTCCAGTCAGATTGCCCTGCGAAATCTGCCAGCTTCCCACTAGCAAGAGCGCCAAAATGCCCAGCGCATCTAAAAATCCCTGTACCGGGTACTGAATGGCTCTCAGCCTTTCTGTTGCGTATCTCGCTTGACGATTGCGTTCAGAGGCACGGCGGAACTGCTCGATCGCATAATCTTCTGCTGCAAATGCTCTAACCAACCGCACTCCGCTGAGCATCTCGATCAGCAGTGCCGACAAATCCGAAATCCGGCTTTGACTCCGATAGGACAGCTTTCGCATCTTCTCGCCAAACCAAGCTGTGAGCGAAGCCAGCAGCGGAGCAACAACTAACGTCGCAAAGGTCAGTTGCCAATTGAAATACAGCATTGTGCCCAGCGTCACCACCAGCTTCAAGGCATTCGGCATGAACTGACTAAACAGCTTTTGAATCACTTCGCCGACGCGATCGACATCCTCAGTCAGGCGGTACGAGAGATCCCCAGTCTGAACCGATTCAAAATACGCCAGACTTAACCGTTGCAAATGAGCAAACGTGTGATTTCTCAATTCCATCGCGATCGACAGTGCCGCTTTGGCAATCAGCGTTTCCTGTCCGTATTGCGCTAATTTCTGTCCGCCCCAAATCAAAATTACGTATCCGGCTGTCTCTGCGATCGCAGTCAGTCGCCCCTCACTGACAAACCGAGACATCTTTTCAGACATAAATGCCAAAACGGGCCAAGTCACTGCAAACACGACCGAGCAAATCAAGGCATAAACGATCGTGCGCCATTGAGGGCGAATGTAAGCTAAAAGCTGCCAGTAGTTAGAACGCTGTTTCAAGGTTGATTGGATTTATGTTTCTGATAGATGTCAACAACAGAAGGCGAAAACGAAACCAAAATAATCGGTTTGTGGAACAGCCAGAAGTCTTCTTCCTGGAAGAGTTTTCGCCCCAATCTGTTCCCCGTCCAATAGCTCACCCTATCATCCAACACGCCAGAAACAAAGCAGCCCATTGTCAAAATGGGCAAATTCAAAACAGGAGCCGAAGCAAGAAAGCCAGCGATATTAAATCGATCGCTTACGTCGCTGCATCAGCCAGACGATGAATGCGACAACCAAAATTCCTAGAATAATCTTAGAAACAGGGGCAAGATATTCGTCTACCAGTTCATAATTCGCTCCCAGCGCGTACCCCGCATAAGTCAGAGCAAACGTCCAAATTGTGGTGCCGATCGTCGAGTACACCAAAAAAGGCATCAATCGCATTCCGCTCAACCCCGCAGGCAGCGAAATCAGCGTCCGAATTCCTGGAACCAGTCGCCCGATTAAGACGGCTTTCGTTCCATGCCGATAAAACCAGCGGTTGACCTTATCAATATCGTTACCAGTCACCCCGATCCACTTACCGTAGCGATCGGCGAGCTCACTAACTCGCTTCTCACCCACCCAAAGCCCAACATAATACCAGAGCAGCGTTCCTAAAATCGTTCCCACCACACCTGCCAGCACCGCATACTGAAAGTTCATTTTGCCCTGCGACACAGTAAACCCAGCCAGCGGCATGATTAACTCCGAGGGAATCGGCGGAAACAGATTTTCCATAAACATCAGAAACCCAATTCCCAAATAGCCGAGGGAATTCATCGTGCTGGTAATCCATTCAACCAGTGCTGCACTCATGCGTGACTTCCTTGTGTGGGTGAACTGAAGCGCGATCGCCCTCAATTCTGCGATCGCTGAGATTTATCTTATGAACTTATATGAAACTTTGACGCATCAGTCCACCCAATCCGCAAAATTCCCATTGCAACTTTACGGAAGTCGAAGTTGCGCCTTCTATTAGCGATGAAGTAGGAAGCGGATCCTATTGGACTCGAACCAATGACCGACCGCTTAGAAGGCGGTTGCTCTATCCACTGAGCTAAGGATCCAAAACAGTCATTTACTAATATAGCGGTGCGCGGCAAATCTAGAGTAACCGAAATTTAACTGCTTTTGCGATTTAGGCTTGGTACTTCTTTGATTTTTATCAAGCATGTGTAAAGTACAGCATCAAATTGGGGAATTCAAAAGAATAGATGACCCAAAATGGAGAATCCCTGTGACGTTGAATTTCAACACCACAGGCATCATAGCGAACATCGCTACGCCCCCTACCCTCTACCCTGAGCCGCTTTATGTTCATTCTGAAACGGCAGGATGTTGAGATCAGCAGCATTCAGCACCCTAAACGCGATCAAAAAGTGCCAATCCTGTCCTATCAAGGACAAAGCTTTCGACTGATTCAAGTCTTTGGCTCTGGGCAAGAAGAGGAAGCACGATCGTTTTGGCGCGATCTGACCGACAATCAGGGCAAAGCCTGTGTCCTGCTGGAAGAACCAGAGCGATGCAGCGTATGGGGGAAGGTGCGGCTAGAGCAGCTCAGCCAGGATGCAGCAGTCCCAAACGGTGGAGGAACCGTTACCGCAGTATTTACGCAAGCTTGCTTATTGATGCTGCAAGCGATGTACATCGACGTTGAGGATTTGATGGGCACAAAGCAAGCCGCTTCCTTTGAGCGAGATTTAATCAGCATCTTTCAGCAATGGCGATTTCCTCAGACGGATTCACCTGCCGCTGTGAAGCAACTTCTCACAATTAATCCCCTCAACAGTTTGCAGACCCCAGCCTGGCAAGAAAATCTTTTAAACGTTTTGCTACAAGAACTCTATCGCCTTGGCAAAGCGTATTTTGGCAAGTCCGCGTTCGCCGATCGCGTTTTGGATGCGCTGCAAGATTTGCCGCAAGGCGAACGCACCCGTTTCCTCGAATGGCTCAACCATTCCCCGACCGGAAAACTCTGGTCTTAACTTTTGTCCCTTGTTGAAGATGACCTATGAGCAGTTCAGCTAGTAAATCTCAGTCGAAATCGATTTCTGTCCAAGCGATCGTGTTTGCAGAAATTCTATTGGCAGTGTTCGCGTTATTGTTTTTCTTATTGTTCAGCATTCCTGATCCTGGACAAGCCCGCCCGGACTGGTATTCTTACGGAGCTTCAGCGTTTGAAGTTGTGGCGTATTTCAGTGCGGCGTTGCTGTGTTTTAGAAACTGGAGCAGTCCACAAATTGTCAGTGGGCGACGGGTTTGGTTGAGCATTGGGCTAGGAATGCTCTGTTATGGCATTGGTACAATCTTGTTTACCTTCTGGGAAACGTACATGGAGCGCGAAGCCGATGTGTCGCCCGGAGATTTCTTTTATATTCCCACCTATCTATTTTTAGGGTGGGGCATGATCATGGCGTTCTCCGATCGCCGCCTGAACCTCGATCTCTGGCAGTGGTTTACCGTGGGGGGCATTGCAGCCGTCAGCATTGCCTTTGCCACTTGGCTGACCTTAACTCCTAGCCCCAAGACTTCAACGCTGTTGTTCTTTAATGAACCTGCCATTGCTCAAACTACACCTGCTAAGCCGACCCCAAGAGCAACTGCCTCACCGACGATTAAACCCTCGGCTGTTGCTAAGCCCTCACCGCTCCTGACTCCGAAACCTGCTGCGATGGGGCAGAAGCCGCCCGTCGAGGAGAAACAGCAAGATGTTCCAGAATGGGTGATGACGATCGAAAGTACCCTCGCGCCGCTCAAGCCATTTTTGGACTATTTCTATGTGCTGGCGGACGTATTTATTTTGATTATTGCGACGACGCTGCTACTAGCATTCTGGGGCGGTCGATTCTCGCAGTCCTGGCGCATGATTGCAGCAGCAGCATTTTCGCTCTATATTGCGGATATGTGGTTTAAATATGCTACCAGCCGTCTTGAGAACTACCAAAGTGGCGGGATCATTGAAATCTTTTGGGTCTTTAGTGGTGTTCTGTTTGGCATCGGAGCTGCACTGGAATACGATTTGAGCCGATCGCGGCGCGGGAGTTCACGCAGACGAGCATGAAGATTTATCCTGCCCCCCGCATTCGATCACGCTCAGCATAGAATAGATGAGTAATTGCCGCCCCGCGCTGAGTTTCTCATGAGCAGACTGTCTGATTCTGATAAAAGCCAAATTATTGAACTGTATCGCCAATCGGGAGAAACAACTTTAACTCTCGCAGAGCGATACGGTGTCAGTAATACGACAATTAGCCGCATTTTGAAAAGCAGTTTGTCAGCAGAAGAGTATGACAGTCTGATTCAGCAAAAGCGCAGTGCTTCAAGGGGCGGAGCGCGATCGACAACGCTAGCCGCTCTTACGCCTTGCCAAGCGCCTGAGAATGTCCAAGCCTCAAGGGGCGGAGCGCGATCGACAACAGTAGCCGAGCCACCTCCAGTTCAAGGTAGCTTACTCGAACCAGAAGCACCAATTCCGCTAGAGCCAGAAGCGGTCGAACCTAGTGAAGCAGCCTCAAAGCCTGCACCGCCGCGCCGAGTACGACGAGCTAATACTGATGAAGCCTCGACTTCTACGCCTGCTGAGGAAGCGCCTGAACTCACTCAGATCGAAGCGATCGATCTTAGCCCAACCGTAGATAGTATGGCGGACGACGAGGACGATGATGAAGACCTCGACGATCTCGATAATCTAGATGAAGACCTCGAAGACGAAGATGATGACGAGCCTGCAATCCTGCCGTCGATTCAACTGAGTGCAGCAGAATTCATTCGGGTACTTCCAATTGCAGAAGCCGCAATTCCTCGGACTTGTTATCTCGTGGTCGATCGAGCTGCGGAGTTAGTAGCGCGTCCGCTCAGTGAGTTCGCGGAACTAGGTCAAATTCCGTCGGGAGAAGTCGAAGCAAGAACCTTACCTGTGTTTGATAATCATCGAGTTGCGAAACGATTCTCTAACATTCGTACCCAGCGAGTGATCAAGATTCCAGATAGCCGGGTTTTACAGAAAGCTGCACCCTACCTACAAGCGAAGGGGATTACGCGATTGTTGATTGATGGGCAGGTTTACGCGCTCTAGATATCATCGTTGCTCTGAGGGGATCCGAGTAGGGGCTGCAAGATTGCGGCTCCCAAGATACCCAAGATTACACTAAAGGCAATCACGAGACCAAAGGGTAATTCGATCGTTTGAAACGCGAGAAACTTGAGGGCGATCGGAGCAGCATTTTGAATCGCGACGAGGGCGATCGCGCCGATCCAGAGTGCGATAATGCAGGCGGTGATTAGAGTGGCAAAACTTTTCATGGGAATTCAGGAATTGAGAACTGAGACCGTGTAGAGAAACTCATCAGCCGCGAACTGATAATTTTCATCCTTGTGAGACATTTCCTTTGTGGGCAGATCGATCGGTCTGTCCCTTTTTAGTTTAAAGAACAAACCCACCGATCGTGCTTGATCGGCGGGTGCAATAAGTTCAGAACTTAGCGGAATAGGCTACTGACTGAATTATCCTCATGGATTCGCCAGATCGTTTCACCGATCACACTGGCGACGGAGAGGATTTTTAGCTGTGGAAAGCGATGTTCTTCTGCAACCGGAATGGTATTTGTTACGATCACTTCTTCCAGTAGACCGCTTGATAGTCGTTCGATCGCGGGAGGTGAAAAGACCGCATGAGTCGCACAAGCATAGACTTGACGTGCTCCCTCTTGTCGAAGAATCTTCGCGCCTTCAAGAATCGTCCCTGCCGTATCGATCATGTCATCAACGAGAACCGCCGTTTTGCCTTTGACATCTCCAATCACATTCATTACTTCCGCAATGTTGTGAGCTTGTCGCCGTTTATCAATGATGGCAAGGGGCGCATCGTCTAGGCGTTTTGCCAAAGCTCTCGCTCTAGCGACTCCCCCGACATCTGGAGAAACAACGACTAAATCCTCTAGCTGTTTGCTAGCGATGTAATCAACCAGCGTCGGAGAGCCGTAAACGTGATCCATCGGAATGTCAAAGTAGCCTTGGATCTGAGCCGCGTGTAAGTCCATCGCTAGAATGCGATTCGCTCCCGCCTGCGTAATCAGGTTAGCGGCAAGCTTGGCAGTGATGGATTCTCGTCCAGCCGTTTTACGATCGGCTCTTGCATACCCGTAATAGGGGAGAACAGCAGTGACTTGCCGCGCTGATGCTCGCCGACAAGCATCAATCATGATCAACAATTCCATCAAATTGTCGTTCACGGGGCGACAGGTCGGCTGAATCAAATAAACATCGCAGCCCCGAATCGACTCTTGGATTTGGACATATAGCTCGCCATCGGCAAAGTGCTTTTGCACCATCGGGCTCAAATCCATGCCCAAGTACCGTGCGATCTCTTTGGAAAGGGGTACGTTTGCCGTACCGGACAAGAGGCGCAGACGGTTATTGTCAGGAATTGAGGGCAGAGCAGACGGAGGAGATAATGTTGCAGAACGGATCACGTCAAGTCCTCGAACGCATTCAACGCAATATTAACACTGGGACTTTCTTTCATTGTCCCTGGTTTCGCGGATCTAAAGTATTCGTAAATGGCAAATAGGCTTGCGAAATATTTGTTAAGACTGAACCACAAGCAGCACACAGACGCGCGATCGGTACGATCGCTATGTGGACAGGTGAGATGAGGAGCACAGATGACTTCCAAGCAGAGTTCAGTCGAACGGTATTTAATGCAACCTATTTTGCCAAATTTATTCGCGCTTCGCAATCCATTTCCTAATGTTATCGATCGTTGACCTTCTGTGCAATTTGTTGCCCCTGTTACAAAAAACTAATCTGAACGGAATGGTTTGCATGAGGCTAAGCTATGCTGGGAAATTCAAGGACGCGAGGAACGATGCTATGAGCCTAAAAGACCGCATTACCGAGAAGATCAAAGCCGCGATGAAGTCTCAGGATAAAGTGCGGTTAGAGACGCTGCGGAGCATCAAAAAGGTGCTGCTAGAGAAGGAAGTGAGTGTGCGTCCATCTGGACAGCATGAGCTAACTGAAGCGCAAGAGATTGAAGCCTTGTTTCAGGTTGCTAAGCAGCGCAGGGATTCGATCGAGCAGTACACCAACGCCAAGCGTCAGGATTTAGCCGACAAGGAAGCAGCAGAATTGGCGATTATCGAGACGTTTTTGCCCGCACAAATGTCTGATGAAGAAGTTGAAAGTGCGATCGCTCAAATCATCGCTCAGGTCGGAGCGGCTTCAGCGAAAGATATGGGTAAAGTGATGGGTGTCGCAATGCAGCAATTGAAAGGCAAGGCGGACGGGAAGAAGGTGCAAGCGATCGTCAAGGCGAAGTTGGGCGGGTAGAGCAAGGGTTCAGGAGTGAATAGGGATAGCGATCGGCGCATTGCAAGAGAAGCTTTTTGGGAAGAAGCTAACAGCTAAGATGAGCCGCCGCAGATAATACCGAAATGAAGCAGATAACTTTTATACAGTCGGATCCATCGTGTTGTTACCCTGCGTTATTTAGGTTTCTATCTATATATGCATATGCGTTCTGTCTGATTTCTCGATCTACCCCAATTCCGCAAAGTGCTATTTAGCAAGCGTTACGTATCTATGAATACACCGATAGAAGAGAAACAGTCTGATTTCGTATAATTGATTCTGCTTCTAAAACTAACGATAGTGAAAAGAAAAAAGAATATGAGTAAGGGTGATTCGGCAAAGCTGAAGAAAGTAACGGTAAGTTTACCTTTTGGGTTGGGATCTGCCGAATGGGAAGCGGATTTAACCCAAAGCCGAGCAGCTTGGGCGCTCTACGTGGAGTTGATGACACGGGTAGCGGTACAGGAATTAGCCAGCGATGCAGGCTTGGTGGGAGAGGTACTGAACTCGTTGTATACACTATTTGGAACGACGCGGGAAATTTTGAGGGAAGCAGGTCCAAAGGTGGGAGCTTCACGGGAATCCGTTGGTGGATTAGCGATAGCTGTTCTGAACCAAGGCTTACGTCCGTTTTTGACAAAATGGCATCCAATGTTGCAAGTTTGGGAGGTGCAGCGTCCAGAAAAAATGAGTCCCAAAGAGCATGAGCAGCAGTGGACTGAGGAGCCAAAGTTGCGACAGGAATTGAGTCAGTTGAGGGCTGAGTTGGAAGTGTATGCTCAGGCACTAGCAAAGGTGGCTGGAGTAGAGGTTTAGATTGAACTGGGAAAATTTGAATGCTGCTATACTTTCTGCTGAGGTATTATTTGTTGCATCGACCATGGATTACTCGCAGTTTGATGTTTTTCTTTGCCATAACAGTGAGGAAAAATCTCAGGTAGAACAGATTCGTGACCAACTCAGAGCAAAGCAGATTTACGCCTTTCTCGATAGGTATGATTTTGAGCCTTTTCGTCCCTGGCAAAAGCAACTTGAGGAAGTTATGCCTAGAATTAAGGCCGCCGCTATATTTCTGGGTCAATCTGGTATGGGTCCTTGGCAAGACATAGAGATGCAAGGGTTTCTTCAAGAGTTTGCTAGGCGTGAATTGCGTATGGGAATAGTTGTTCTGCCAAACTGCCCCGATGAACTGATTGAAAAAGTTCCCCTCTTTTTGAAAAGTTTCCATCACATAGATTTTCGTCAAACGCGTCCCCATCCTATGGGGCAATTGATTTGGGGAATCACTGGAAATAGACTAGATTTTGAAGAAGGCTCATCACTAGAAGAGGTTAATATATCCAGACTAACTCCGCTAACTCAGCTTGAAGCTCAAAACAGTAGTGATTTAGACAAGCTAGAGAGTCTGTTGTCAGCACAAAAATGGAAAGAGGCGGATGAGCAAACTAAGAAAATCGTTCTAAAAGATAATCAAGGCAATCGTTTAACAGCTCCAAAAATTAGAGAGCTTGCTTCAGAGTTACTTGATAGCATTGATCGGCTCTGGGTAGGGTATAGTGGTGGAAAATTTGGACTGAAGATTCAGCGGCAGTTATGGCAGAAGATTCTGGAGCCAAAGAAGAAACCACGCTTCAACCCATTTGCCAAGGTAGAAGCACCAGTGACTGAATCGCAAGCATGGAGTCAATTTGTAAGCTCAGTCGGCTGGTACAGCGATGATAAGAGGCAGTATGTGCCAGATGAGCGGTTCGATTTCTCAAGAAAAGCACCGGAAGGTTGTTTTCCTCGAACTCGATTATGGTTACACGGTGGGCACGGAAATAGTGTGAAACAGTTTGTCATTCTGATGGATCAAGTTAAACGGCTAGAGTGAGCCTGCTGAAGACTGAAATTTACCGAGCGATCGCGACCTGTAGAGGTCTCATCTTGCCAAAGATTCAATGATAGTGAAGTATTGAGTTTGGTCGCTGCTCATAACTGAGCAACTTCTCAATCCGGAAGGAATTGTCACTAAGCTAGATATTAGCCATCTAACGTTGCCTTCGGCACACGGAACGTGTTCGAGTCGGACTGTTCTACAAACTCAAGAGTGATCCGCTCGTTCCCGACGATTCCGTATGACGGGAACGAGCGCACTACTCGATCTCACCCAGTAATCCTAATTTTCCGCTACCGCGACCGGAGTAGTTGCCACTACAGGCTGAGGATTGGCAACCATTTCCTTTTTGCTGAATTTGAGTTTGCCATCGACTAAATCGATCGAGATTGTATCGCCTTCCCCAAAAGCGTTTTCCAGCAATTTGGTGGCAATCGGATTTTGTAGTTCTCGCTGAATCGCCCGCTTCAACGGACGCGCTCCATACGTTGGGTCATAGCCCACATCTGCCACATATTTCTGTGCAGCAGGCGAGAGTTCCAGCATGATCTTCTGATCGCTTAGCAACGCCTGAATTCGCTGGATCTGGAGTCCAACGATCTCGCCAAGTTCCGCACGGTTCAACGCATGGAACAGAATCGTATCGTCAATCCGATTGAGAAATTCAGGACGGAAATGCTTGCGGAGTGCGGTCATCACTCGTTTCTGCATTTCCTCATAACGCGCATCATCGCCTGCAACATCGAGAATATGTTCGCTACCAATATTGCTCGTCATCACAATGACCGTGTTACGGAAATCAACCGTTCGACCTTGAGAATCGGTAATCCGCCCGTCATCGAGCACTTGTAGCAGAATGTTAAACACATCCGGATGCGCTTTCTCCACTTCATCGAGCAGCACCACAGAATAAGGTTTACGGCGAATCGACTCAGAGAGCTGTCCGCCTTCGTCATACCCCACATATCCAGGAGGTGCGCCGACTAAACGGGAAACCGAGTGCTTCTCCATGTATTCCGACATATCAAGACGCACGATCGCATCATCAGAATCAAACAAAAATTGCGCCAATGCTCGTGCGAGCTCCGTTTTACCGACTCCGGTTGGCCCCATGAAGAGAAACGATCCGATCGGACGGTTCGGGTCTTTCATGCCCGATCGTGCCCGACGAATTGCCGCCGCCACTGCTTCGACTGCGTCGTGCTGTCCGATCACCCGTTCGTGCAGATGTTTCTCCAGATTTAAGAGTTTCTGACGTTCGGATTCGAGCAAGCGCGTCACTGGAATTCCTGTCCAACGCGCCACGATTTCAGCAATATCCGCTTCGGTGACTTGTTCACGCAGGAGAGCCGTTCCGCCTGCTTGCAGTTCCATCAGTTGCGCTTCCTGTTTCTCGCGATCGTGCTGCAAGGCTTCAAGTCGTCCGTATTTCAACTGCGCGGCTGTATTGAGATCATAAGCACGTTCAGCTTGCTCGATTTGGACTCGAAGCTGGTCTTCTTCCATCTTGAGCAATTTGATCGTTTCGAGAATTTGCTTTTCGTTTTGCCACTGGGAATCGAGGGCATCTTTTTTCGGCTGAAGCTCTGCGATTTCTTGTTCAAGCCGTTCGAGTCGATCTTTGGAATTGCGGCTGAGTCCGGTTAATCCCGTGAGTTTATCTTCGCTCTTGATCGAAAGCTTTTCCATTTCAAGCTGCCGCAAGCGGCGCTCAATCTGTTCTAGCTCCGTCGGTTTGGAGGTAATCTCCATCCTGAGCTTGGCAGCGGCTTCGTCCACAAGGTCGATCGCTTTATCGGGCAAGAAGCGATCGCTGATATAGCGACTTGATAACGTGGCAGCAGCAACCAAAGCGGAATCGGTAATATTGACCCCGTGGTGAACCTCGTAGCGCTCTTTTAGCCCACGCAGAATCGAGATCGTGTCTTCAACCGAGGGCTGATCGATTACGACCTGCTGAAATCGGCGTTCGAGTGCTGCATCTTTCTCGATGTACTTACGGTACTCGTCGAGCGTCGTTGCCCCAATACACCGTAGCTCTCCCCGCGCCAGCATCGGTTTCAGCAGGTTTCCAGCATCCATGTTGCCTTGACCCGCTGCACCTGCCCCTACAACGGTATGCAGTTCGTCAATGAATAAAACGATTTGTCCATCGGATTCGATCACTTCTTTCAGAACTGCTCTCAGTCGATCCTCGAATTCCCCGCGATATTTTGCCCCTGCAATTAGCGATCCCATATCGAGGGAGATGAGCTTGCGGTTCTTCAAGGATTCAGGAACATCACCGTTGACGATCCGCTGAGCGAGTCCTTCAGCGATCGCGGTTTTTCCAACCCCAGGTTCTCCGATTAAGACCGGATTGTTTTTGGTGCGACGTGAAAGCACCTGAACCACCCGACGAATTTCGCCATCTCGCCCGATCACCGGATCAATCTTGCCTGCTTTGGCACGTTCTGTTAAGTCTAAACCGAATTTTTCGAGAGCTGAGTAACGCGATTCTGGTGCTTGATCCATGACTTTTTGACTACCGCGAATGTCTCGAATTGCAGTATCAAGCCGAGCCGTATCGACATTAAAGCTGCGAAATAACTTCACTCCAAGGCGCGGGTCGTTGGCAAAGGCTTGGATCAGGTGCTCGATCGAAATAAAGTCATCCTGCATCGAGGTGCGATTTGCTTCAGCACGATCGAGCATCGTATCGAGATATCGTCCTAAATAAAGTTGTTCTGCGCTGCCAACTTTCGGCTGACGGCGGGTAAATTCGTCCACCTGCTGCCAGAAACGATTCGCTTCGATGCCCGCTTTGCTTAAAATTTTTGCTGCTAAGCCATTCTCTTGCTCTAGCAGGCTAATAATTAAATGTTCAACTTCTAAGTTCTGGTGTCGATAGCGCCGCACGACATCTTGTGCCTGTACGATCGCTTCCCAGGCTTTATCTGTAAATTTGCTGGGGTCTGTGGGTTGCATTCCGGTAGTGTTTTGTCATCGCTCTTCTTGAAACTTCAATGTAGCAGTTCAGGCGAGTTCTTTCACAAACGTCTCATACAATCAGGCAGAAATCTTCTACTTGGTGTAAGGGTGTACCAGTTTGGTTTTCGTTTGTGAAAGTGTCATCAGACGATGAGGCCGCAGGTCATGGCTGAGGTAGCCGCTCACGCGCTCAACGTTCAGGTGGTACTCTTATTTTCTCTAAGTTTAAAGAAATTCTGCATAAGAAATGGGAAAGAACGATTTATCCTTTCCCATTTCTTGCTTTTACAATACCCCCAAGGGAATTCGAATCCCTGTCGCCTCCGTGAAAGGGAGGTGTCCTAGGCCTCTAGACGATGGGGGCAGGCACTGGTGTCAGATTTGCGTTTGCAATCGACATTCACTAATGTAACGGACAGAACCAGGAATGTCAACCTCTAAATTCAAATTAAATCTTAGAGCTGTCCCCAAGGAATCGTGTCGAGCTAAAAGGCATAAGGATTAGCCACCCCTAGAACTGTCCCTTGAGGGAGACGTGCGATCGCAAAACCCACTACCGTAAATGACATACCATCTACCCACGCTAAAGGCTCGCGTCTTTAACTCCATGCTTCTGATCGACTTCATGCTATCGCCAAAAACTCGAAAAAACGATGGCGCTACTCACCCCTGTGCCCCGACTCCTTCGTCTGAGTTTTCCGAATCGCTAAAAGAAAAACCTTCCTCTGCCCATTCCCTTGTGGAGAACTCTAATCTTCTTTCGCAATCTGTACGATCGCGTTGTTTACCTTGGCTGGCTTCAATTGTTTATCCACTAGGGCGTTATCTGGTTCTGCCCGTCTATTTTCAACAGATCGAAGTCACGGGTCGAGAGCATTTCCCTACTAGGGGTCCGGTCATTATTGCTGCAACCCATAGATCGCGGTGGGATGCGTTGCTCGTACCTTGTGCAGTGGGTCAAGATATCACGGGTCGAGTGCTGCGATTTATGGTGACGGCAGACGAGATTAAAGGAATTCAAGGTTGGTTTATTCGACGGTTGGGTGGATTTCCAATCAATACACGACATCCGACGATCGCGGCGCTGCGTCACAGCATTGAACTGCTACAGCAGCGTGAAGCATTAGTAATTTTCCCTGAAGGAAATATCTATCGTCAAGCGGCAGATCTGAAGCCTGGGCTGGCACGATTAGCGCTGCAAGCAGAAGCAAGTCAACCTGGATTAAACGTTCAGATTGTGCCAATTTCAATTCAATACAGCAAACCTCTCGTTCCTTGGCGCACTGCCGTCAAAATTCACGTTTGTAATCCGATTCCTGTAGCTGAATATGTGTTGGAGCATCCGAAGCAGGGAGCAAAACGATTAACCGCAGATTTAGAGCGGATTCTGCGATCGCTTTCCATTTAGGGTCAAAAAAAGAGACGCTGTGAATTGCGTCTCTTTTCAGATTCTTTTGTGAGTGAGATTAACGACCGATGCCGATATAGCGGAAGCCTGCTTCTTCTAACACAGGTTGGTTGAGGAAGTTCCGGCCATCAATCAAGATAGGAGCGTTCATCAACTTCGCCATCTTGATGTAGTCGAGGGTGAGGAACTGCGACCATTCCGTTACCAATACCAGCGCATCGCAGCCATCTGCTAAGCGTTCTGCATCAGTTTCAACAATCACATCTGAAATACCATCGCGCATTCCGCTTTGGGAAATGATGGGATCGTAAGCTTTTACTTTCGCGCCTAGACGAGTCAAGTTCTCGATTACATTCAGCGCTGGCGCATCCCGTAAATCATCGGTATCCGGTTTGAACGTCAAGCCTAAAAGCCCGATCGTTTTTCCTTTGAGAATCTTGAGCGCTTGCTGAAGTTTTTCAACCACAATCAGGCGCTGACGCTCATTGACGCTGACGGCTGCTTTAAGCAATTGCGTTTCGTAGCCGTAATCGTCCGCCGTGTGGATCAAAGCCGAGACATCTTTCGGGAAGCAGGAACCACCCCAGCCAAGACCCGCTTGCAGAAACTTGCCGCCAATCCGGGAATCAAGACCGATCCCTTTTGCCACTTGCATTACATCAGCACCCACGCGATCGCAGATGTTTGCGACTTCGTTGACAAAGCTGATCTTCGTTGCCAAAAATGCGTTCGCGGCATATTTGATCATCTCTGCCGAACTTAGATCAGTGACCAATACTGGAACTGGAGGTGCAGACTTATCTTCGGCAAACTGACGCTCAACGATCGGGGTATAGAGTTCCTGCATCAGTTTGATCGGGCGATCGCTATTGTTGCTGCCAACGACGATGCGATCAGGGTTGAACGTATCGAACACAGCAGAGCCTTCGCGCAGAAACTCGGGATTGCTGACGACATCAAAGTCGTAATCGATCGTCAAAGCCTTTGTCGGAATTTCTTCACTGCCACCGACTCCAGCGAGAACAGGCTGTGCTTCAGCGCGTTGACGCTCTGCAATTCCATCGAGAACGAGCATTCTCACCCAGTCGCCAGATCCAATAGGAACGGTTGATTTATTCACAATCACTTTGTATCCACCTTTCAAGTTGGCACCGATGCCCCGCGCCACGGCTTCGACATAGCGTGTATCACTTTCCCCAGTCGGCAGCGCAGGCGTGCCAACCGCGATAAACAGAATTTGACCGTGCTCGACCCCAGCAGCTAGGTCGGTGGTGAACTCCAGTCGTCCCGCTTGAATCGAAGACTGCATAATTTCAGACAAACCCGGCTCAAAAATCGGCGATTGTCCAGCCTGCATCAGCTTCACCTTTGCCTCGTTATTATCGACGCAAATCACATGATGACCAATGTGAGAGAGGCAAGCACCCGTGACCAAACCAACGTAACCCGTTCCGATAACGCAGACACGCATAGTCTTAAACTCCTCAATCAAACAACTTGTAACCGAACTCGATATTCTTCCTTTCGTTTAGCATTCCCACATGCAACGCCCTTTTTAATGCGTCACGATGCTTGCACCGCTGTCCGAGTTGACTCTAGCGGGGCTTCAGGCACTTCCATCCGGCTGCGAAAATCAGCGATCGTGCGCTCTAGTCCTTCCTTCAGCGGGATCGTGGGTTGCCAGCCGAGATGCGTTTGAGCACGAGTGATGTCGGGCTTGCGACGGCGGGGATCGTCTTGGGGTAAGGGTTCAAATTTCAAAGCTGCATCAGGGTTGACCATTTCTTGCACGGCTTGAGCCAGTTGCAGAATGGTGTATTCTCCGGGATTTCCTAAGTTGACTGGGCCAATAAAATCGCCGTTCATCAAGCGATAAAGACCGTCAACCAAGTCAGAAACATAGCAGAAACTCCGCGTTTGAGAACCATCACCGTATACCGTTAGGGGATGACCTTTGAGCGCTTGCACGACAAAGTTGCTGACCACGCGACCATCGTTTTCGAGCATTCGCGGGCCGTAGGTGTTAAAAATGCGAGCAACGCGAATATCGACATCGTTCTGGCGGTGATAGTCAAACGCAAGGGTTTCAGCGACTCGTTTGCCTTCGTCATAGCAACTGCGGATTCCGATCGGGTTGACATTGCCCCGATATTCTTCAGACTGGGGATGTACTTCGGGATCGCCATATACTTCGGAGGTCGAGGCAAGAAGGAATCTGGCTTTGATTCGTTTGGCTAAACCGAGCATGTTCAGCGTTCCCATCACGTTGATTTTGACTGTTTTGACGGGATTGTACTGGTAGTGTACAGGCGATGCAGGACAGGCAAGGTGATAAATCTGATCGACTTCAAGCCGAATGGGTTCTGTAATGTCGTGGCGAATTAGTTCAAAGTTGGAATTTCCTAGCCAGTGTTGAATATTGCGTTTGTGTCCGGTGTAGAAGTTGTCGAGACAGAGAACTTCATGCCCTGTATTCATTAGACGATCGATCAAGTGGGAGCCAATAAAGCCCGCACCACCAGTAACAAGAATTCGCATAAGTCCAAAATTCGCGTAGATTGCAAACGAGCAAGGGTAGGAGTAGCTGTTACTCAAGAGATGAGTTGAGCAAATCCCCGTTTGCCAGAAGTGTACCCATCAAATTAACAGGCAGCACGACAGCAATCCGGCCTGGAAAGGGATGAGCTACGGCCTGGCTTTTCCCAGAAAGATAACAGAAACTTCCGGGATAGCACGCTTTATTAGATAGAGTTCATCGAATCTTCAACCGCTAAAACAAAAATTGCCCCTATTTTTGCGTAGGGGCAACCCGAAATTATTATGCTGAAACGTTTAGCTCTGTTCGTTTGACAACCGTAAAACCGCCATGAACGCTTCTTGGGGCACATCGACGGTTCCGATCGCCTTCATGCGTTTTTTACCTTTTGCTTGCTTTTGCAGCAGTTTTTTCTTTCGGGAGATGTCACCACCGTAGCATTTCGCGAGGACATCTTTCCGCAGAGCGGGAATATGTTCGCTTGCAATGACTTTGCTGCCGATCGCGGCTTGAATCGGAATTTTAAACTGATGACGGGGGATCAATTCGCGTAGCTTTTCAGTGAGCGCGCGCCCGACTCCGTAGGCTTTATCGCGGTGAACGATCGTGGCAAGTGAATCGACGGGATCACCGTTAATTAAAATGTCTAGCTTCACCAGAGCATTTTCGCGGTAGCCGATCAGTTGATACTCCATGCTGGCGTAACCGCGCGATCGCGACTTCATCTGATCAAAGAAATCGGTGACAACTTCTGCCAGTGGTAGTTCATAAATCAGCGTGGTGCGTCCGGGCGTGAGATACTTCATATCCTTGAAGACACCACGGCGATTTTGGCAGAGTTCCATCAATGTCCCAACATAGGTTTCGGGCGTGATGATATCGACTTGAACATAGGGTTCTTCGATTTTTTCGCGCTCTGTGGGAGAAGGCAGCTTACCAGGGTTATCAATCAGCAGAATCTCACCTTTTATGGTTGTAACTCGATAAACCACCGAAGGGGCGGTAATAATCAGGTCAAGATTGTATTCGCGCTCTAGCCGTTCTTGCACAATTTCCATGTGTAGCAAGCCCAAAAAGCCACAGCGGAACCCGAATCCCATCGCGCTCGAGGTTTCCGGCTCGAAATTGAGGGCAGCATCATTGAGCTTTAATCTATCGAGGGCTTCGCGCAGTTCCGGGAATTGGTCGGCATCAGTCGGGAACATGCCGCAGAAGACCATCGGTTTCGCCTCAATGTAGCCTGGTAAGGGTTCGGGAGCTTTTTTGGCAGATAGCGTAATCGTGTCTCCCACTCGTGCATCCTCTACGGCTTTAATCGAAGCAGCAAAGTATCCCACTTCGCCAGCGTGTAGGGATTCGACTTGGACTTGAGTGGGAGAGAGAACGCCAAGTTCATCGACTTGGTATTCCTTGCCGGATGCCATCAGGTAGACTTTATCGCCCCGCTTCACCTGCCCATCCATCACCCGGAAGTAGACAAT
This sequence comes from Leptolyngbya sp. AS-A5, assembly GCF_039962495.1. NCBI lineage: Bacteria > Bacillati > Cyanobacteriota > Cyanophyceae > Leptolyngbyales > Leptolyngbyaceae > Leptolyngbya > Leptolyngbya sp. AS-A5. The sequence continues at coordinate 52,894 of NZ_JAMPLL010000007.1, forward strand.
CACGCCGCGATAAGCGTCGTAGTAACTATCGAAAATTAGCGCTCGTAACGGTTCTTTGGTCGTGTCTTTGGGCGGCGGGACTCGTTTAACGATCGCTTCTAAAATATCCGGGACACCAATTCCTTCTTTTGCCGATGCCATAATCGCTTCAGAGCAATCGAGACCAATCACCTCTTCGATTTCTTGCTTGACGCGATCGGGTTCTGCACCCGGCAAATCAATTTTGTTCAGGACTGGAATAATTTCGAGATCGTGTTCGAGTGCCAGATAAACGTTGGCAAGCGTTTGTGCTTCTACACCTTGAGAGGCATCGACAACTAGCAACGCGCCTTCACACGCCGCGAGCGATCGCGATACTTCGTAGGAAAAATCGACGTGTCCAGGGGTATCGATTAAATTTAGTACGTATTGCTGCCCGTCTTTTGCGGTGTAATCCATTCGAGCCGCTTGGAGCTTAATAGTGATCCCGCGCTCCCGCTCCAGATCCATATTGTCGAGGAACTGTTCTTTCATGTCCCGCGCAGTTACGGTTCCCGTTTCTTGAAGTAAACGGTCGGCAAGCGTGGATTTGCCATGATCAATGTGAGCAATGATGGAAAAATTTCGGATGCGGTTGACGGGTACGTCAGTCATAAACTTCAGGGGGATTGGCGGCACTGTAGGACAGGCATTCTCAGAAATCTGACTCTTGATGAGGATAGATTTCTGAATCAGAACGCTTAAGATATTTTAAACCTTTCTTCACGGAGTTCGAGAGTTTGAGACGCTAAGAAGAAGAAATGTCCCGGTTTGGGGCAGAACGAATTTCAGCTTGCTTAAACTCACCTGTGAAAAAATGTTAAAACTTTGGTGAATCGATGCAAAAACGGTACATCCATAGTTTACAGGCAGGATTTCTCAAAGCGCAGGTGAATTTTAACTCTCGATCCGATTCCTTTTCAGATTTAGCCACTGACCTTCATGCTGAAGGTTGACCGACACTATGAACGATCCTAAACTTCAAACGCCCGATCGATACAAAACCGAGCTTGCGATTCAGATTGATTCTGATTTGTTGGAGCAAATCCAACATCTGACGAACGATCCGAGCAAGGTGGTTGAAGTGGCATTGCGGCAATGGCTGAGAAGTGAACTTTACCGCGATGAGGATAATGCCCGCACCTTGCCGAGAAACCCGCCTCTTCCTCCGAGGGGCGAGTGGAACGATTAGGTGCTGTAATCTAGGCACGGTTGCTTGATGTCTGCTTTTTTCCCCCGGTCAAATGGTCACTTCCGTGAATCTTTCTAGCTCTTTGTCTGACTCGATTGACTCGTCTGTATCTTCTGATTCGATTGCGATCGCTGATATCGCAGAGCTGATGATGACGCAAGATGCAGCAGGAGTGCTGCTGGCGTTTCACTGGCGTGAAGTGAGTGAGGCTGAGGCAAAACAGTGGATTGGTAAGCCGATGGGCGCAAGATTTGCGCCGGTTTCTTGTGCGCCGTATTTGGAGCGATTAAAGCGGGTACTGACTTCTCAAAAGCCGGAGCAATTTCGCTGCTTGTTTGAGTGGGGCGATCAGACAATTCTGTTTGATCTGGTGATGAGCCCAGTGATTCTACCTAATGGGACAGCAGCGCTAGTCGTCGTCACCGGAGAGCAGGTGAATGACCTGGATGAAGCGCAGTCGCCCTTACAGGCGGTAGAAGTCTCGCGAGAAACAAATCTCGATCGCTACCAGCAGCTTTTAACTCAGATTGTATGGAATGCCCGTCAGAATTTGGAGCTTCCAACCATTTGGCAGGCGACAGTAGACGGGTTAGGAGCAGCGCTTGATGTCAGCCGCTGCATTATTTGTCCGTATGATCCGAAGCGATCGGCGATTGAAGCTGTAGCGGAATTTCGCCAAGATTGTCTGAGTTCGCTGAAAGGTACGGTGTTTCAGCTTCAAGACGATCCGCTGCTTCAGAAAGCTTTGGCGACTTTAAAGCCGATTCGAGCCGTGCGGCAGGTTCCCGAAGAGGTGAATCCTGCTCCAGAAGCCGATGTTCCACAAACGCGACTGTTGGTGGCAACGCACTATCAGGAGCAGCCGAACGGGGTGATTATTCTTGATCAGTGCGATCGCGATCGCGTTTGGACGCAGGCAGAGTTAGAGTTTGTTCAGGAATTGGCGGATCAAGTCGGAACTTCGATCGCTCACGCGGCTTTGCTGATCGAGCTTCAACGAGCGAACGATAGTTTGATGCAGAAGCACCGCGAATTAGAGGAAGCGCGACACCAAGCTGAAGAAGCATCTCGGCGCAAAAGTGAGTTTTTGGCGAATACGTCGCATGAACTGAGAACGCCGCTGAACGGGATGATCGGCTTTTTGAAGCTCATTCTCGACGGGATGGCAGAAGATCCCCAAGAGCAGCGGGAATTTATTGAAGAAGCGCATCGATCAGCAATTCACCTGTTTAATGTCATCAACGACGTTTTAGACATCGCCAAAATCGAAGCCGGAAAAATGCAGATTGAGTGCAGTCCGGTGAGTTTGCAAGAGTTGCTAGATCAAGTTGAGAACATGACTCGCACTCAGATCCGCCAAAAAAATCTCAGCTTTGAGGTGCAGAAGCCTCAAACTCATGATGAGATTGTACTGTTTGGGAATTATCAGCGATTACTTCAGGTACTACTGAATCTGATGGGCAATGCGATCAAGTTCACCAATGAAGGTGGCATAACGATCAGCGCAGAAGTGATTAAAAAGCGGGTTGTTGTTCAAGATCAGGAACTACCTGGATTGGTGAAAGTCCGAGTTGCAGATACTGGAATTGGTGTGTCGCTCGATAAGCAGGACAAACTTTTTCAGTCGTTTAGCCAAGTAGATGGATCGCTAACCCGACAATACGGCGGCACTGGGCTAGGATTAGCGATTTCTCAGAAGCTAGTTGAGGCGATGGGCGGTGTTGTGAACTTCTACAGTATGGGTGAGGGGCTGGGATCAACCGTTACCTTTACTGTTCCGCTTTATCAAGAGCCTGTGATGATTGCAGCCGATTGAATTGTGAATCGCCCCGCTTACACCTCGACAAACGCGAGCTATGGGAGAATGTGTTTCCGATTGGTTCTATGCCTTGGTTGCTGAACTCAGTAATCTTGATGTGTAGGGAATTGTTTCGCGATCACTGGTAGGAGTTTGCGAAATCGACACCTCTAAGCCTAGTACACAATAGTTCTAGAAACGCGATTACAACGGCAATTTATGACTTAGGTGCAGAAAATCTTGATTTACTCTCTCAAGCAAAGAGATCAGCTATCGCCTGATTCGGTTGCGCGTTGCTAATGATTTTTTGCCTACTTACAAGCGTGAGGAAAATGAGGCAACAGAGGGGCTACTGAGTACTTCCGAGTTTGAAGAAGAGTTGCGTGAAGCCATAGAAGCAAGAGGCTAATGCTGGAGAAGTTGTTCCATTCGATGCAATCCGCTGCGATGTGTGAGCTTAGAGAACTTGGAAATTCACGATCGCTGACATAAACCTTTTGCCCCACTTAGTTCACATATTCTAGTATGAGCTTGAATCGACCCACAAAGCTTAAAAATTCTATGAGAAAGCAGACGCTTCGTTAGCTCACCGCCTGAACTAATGTTTCGAGCAACTGAGGTAAGATCCTTGCGATTCGTCAAATGTCGCGGCGATGAAAGAAAACTATGAGGGTTGTTTCCGCTATTAAATAAGTCATTAGCGTGGAGGGAAGGGTGGTCGCTCACTCTTCCATGTCTTTCCACCATCGAAACTGGTGAATACAGCTTCAGGAAAATAATCCTTTCTTGCACATCCTTTGGGTAGCTCAGCCCTTAAAGCGCTTTTCTGTAGGAAAAAATTCATGCAGAAGCCTGTTTCAACTTTAAGCAGCTTCCTAGCAAAATCCCTAGTTTTTGTAAAACTGTTGCCTCCGTCAGAACTGTAAAAATCGCCTGCTATCAAAATTTGCTGTCCTTCTTGCTGAAACGATTGCTCAGAGCTACTTTCACAATCTCCAGAACCCTTACCTTCAACCAATAACATAGGAAATTGCATAATTGGAGAGAGCCTGAGTAATCGAGAATCGCAAGACCAATGGTAATCTATGAAGCCGACTGTATGATGATGCTTCACCAGCCTTAAATTCACGCCTTGCACTGTTATAAAGTTACAATTATCGCCAAAAGAGCCATTGGCTGAGCAGAAATAAAAAACAATGCTACACAGAAGAAAAGGCAGAATAAATAAGATAACCTTTCTTACACGTTCACCCATTTGAAACTCTAGATACAGGCTAACTTCTTTGCATTATTCCCAGCTGTGAGCTGAGAAAATAAGCTAAGTTCTAGACAAAAATTCCTTACCTGCTGGTGAACTTCTTATCTATGCTATTGCATTCAGCTAGATTAACTGATTTTACTAGCAGTCGCGGTAATCGGCTGCTTACGTCAGCACATGACCTGCCGTGAAGTGAGCCAGACCGACCAACCGAGCTTGAGCAATCGAAAATACTAATCAGTTGATCGCACTTGATAAGAATAACGCGATCGCGATTTCCGCCATTTTTCTAATAACTGTTGCTCAGAACTCATTGATCGTGATTTCACTATTGCTTACTTTCATTGTAGAAGATGAATTGTAAGCAGGTAAGATACGCGATTTTAACCATAATCAAAAATCCCCCACCCGAAGGTGAGGGATTTCTTTATTTACCTAAAAGAACAGTTCGATCAACCGAACTTACCTGCGGTCGCTGCAATCACGAAAGCTGCATACGTCAGCACGTAACCTGCCGTGAAGTGAACCAGACCAACTAACCGACCTTGAACGATCGACAGAGCAACTGGCTTATCCTTGAATCGAATCAAGTTTGCCAACGGAGTGCGCTCATGTGCCCACACCAAGGTCTCGATCAATTCTTGCCAGTAACCACGCCATGAGATCAAGAACATGAATCCGGTCGCCCAAACCAGGTGTCCCAAGAGGAACATCCAAGCCCAAACTGCCAGGTTATTCATGCCATACGGGTTGTAACCGTTGATTAGTGGAGCTGAATACTGCCACAGGTAGTCACGCAGCCAACCCATCAGATAGGTCGAACTTTCGTTGAACTGAGCTACGTTACCAGACCAGATTGCAAGATGCTTCCAGTGCCAGTAGAACGTTACCCAACCGATAGTGTTCAACATCCAGAACATTGCTAGATAGAAGGAGTCCCATGCGGAGATATCGCAGGTACCGCCACGACCGGGGCCATCGCAAGGGAATGCGTAGCCAAAGTCTTTCTTGTCGGGCATCAGCTTCGATCCACGAGCATCCAACGCGCCCTTAACCAAGATTAAGGTGGTGGTGTGCAGACCGAGTGCGATCGCGTGGTGAACCAAGAAGTCACCAGGGCCGATTGTCAAGAACAGCGAGTTCACGCCGCTATTGATTCCATCCAACCAACCGGGCAGGTAAGCTGCGCCAGTGTTAGAAGCGATGCTGTCCGCGTTCGACAGTAAGGTATTGAAACCATACAGTGCCTTACCGTGGGAAGCTTGGATGAACTGAGCAAACACAGGCTCGATCAGGATTTGCTTCTCAGGCGTTCCGAAAGCAACCACGACATCGTTGTGGACATAAAGCCCCAAGGTGTGGAAGCCGAGGAACAGCGATACCCAGCTCAGGTGCGAGATGATCGCTTCTTTGTGACCAAGAATCCGTGCAAGCACGTTGTTCTTGTTTTGGTCTGGATCGTAGTCACGAACCCAGAAGATTGCGCCGTGTGCGAAAGCTCCAACCATCAGGAAGCCTGCAATGTACTGGTGATGGGTGTACAGCGCGGCTTGTGTGGTGAAGTCCTTCGACATGAAGGCATACGGCGGCATCGAGTACATATGCTGTGCCACCAGGGAAGTCACCGTACCCAAAGCACCCAGGGCAAGACCCAATTGGAAGTGCAAGGAGTTGTTCACGGTGTCATACAGCCCTCTGTGACCTTCGCCCAGTCCACCGGCAGGGGGGATGTGCGCGTTCAAGATGTCTCTGATGCTGTGACCGATACCGAAGTTAGTGCGGTACATATGACCCGCCACGATGAAAAGCACCGCGATCGCGAGGTGGTGATGAGCCATGTCGGTCAACCACAGCGATTCTGTTTGCGGATGGAATCCACCAAGGAAAGTCAGGATTGCAGAACCCGAACCTTGAGCCGTTCCGAAAATGTGGTTCGCAGTATCAGGATTTTCTGCGTACACGCTCCAGTTGCCTGTGAAGAACGGTGCAAGACCTGCGGGGTGCGGCATCGTGGACAAGAAGTTGTTCCAGCCCACGTGCTGACCGCGAGATTCGGGAATTGCAACGTGAATCAAGTGACCTGCCCAAGCTAAGGAGCTAACTCCAAACAGACCCGCCAAGTGGTGGTTCAGACGCGATTCAGCGTTTTTGAACCAAGCCAAACTCGGACGGAACTTCGGCTGGAGATGCAGCCAACCTGCGAACAGGAGAACTGCGGACAGAATCAGCAAGAAGATCGAACCTTGGTATAGATCACCGTTGGTTCTCATACCGATCGTGTACCACCAGTGGTACAGACCAGAGTAGGAAATATCAACCGGATAGTTCGCGCCGCCTTGCGTGAACGCTTCGACTGCGGGTTTACCGAATTGAGGATCCCAAATCGCGTGAGCGATCGGGCGGACATTCAGAGGATCTTTAATCCACTGAGGGAAGTTGCCTTGCCAAGCAACGTGAAAGAGACTGCCAGATGCCCAGAGGAAGATGATTGCCAGATGTCCGAAGTGAGTTGCAAAAAGCTTTTGGTAAAGCTTTTCTTCTGTCATTCCGTCGTGGCTTTCAAAGTCGTGAGCAGTAGCGATTCCGTACCAAATCCGACGAGTTGTAGGATCTTGGGCAAGGTCTTGACTAAATTTTGGGAACTTAGTTGCCATAGCTGTTTGTTAATCCTCGCTCATCGTCATCCGATGGAAATTGACCGAGCTAGGAAGAATGCCCATGTGGTGACAATTCCGCCTAAGAGGTAGTGAGCAACGCCCACAGCCCGTCCTTGAATAATACTCAATGCACGCGGTTGGATAGAGGGTGCAACTTTGAGTTTGTTGTGTGCCCAAACGATCGACTCGATCAGTTCTTGCCAGTAACCACGTCCGCTGAACAGGAACATCAAGCTGAATGCCCAAACAAAGTGAGCGCCCAAGAATAGAAGTCCATAAGCCGACAGTGCTGAACCGTAAGATCCAATTACTTGCGCCGCTTGTGCCCACAGGAAGTCGCGCAACCAGCCATTAATCGTGATTGCACTTTGAGCGAAGTTACCGCCCGTTACGTGATCAACTGTTCCATCCGGCGCAACTGTACCCCAGACATCGGATTGCATTTTCCACGAGAAGTGGAAGATTGCGATCGACAGGGAGTTGTACATCCAGAACAGACCGAGGAACACGTGATCCCAACCAGACACTTGGCAGGTACCGCCACGACCCGGGCCATCGCACGGGAAGCGGAAACCAAGGTTGGCTTTATCAGGAATCAAGCGTGAGCTACGTGCAAACAGTACGCCCTTCAAGAGGATCAATACCGTGACGTGAATCGTGAAGGCGTGGATATGGTGAACCATGAAGTCCGCCGTACCCAGTGCGATCGGCATCATGGCAACTTTGCCACCGACCGCGATTGTTCCACCACCAAACGCATAGCTAGCAGGAGCCAAAGCGTTGGGAGCGGTTCCACCCGGAGCCAGCGTGTGGAGGTTTTGAATCCACTGCGCAAACACAGGTTGGAGTTGAATTGCGGTATCCGAGAACATATCTTGCGGACGACCCAAAGCACGCATCGTGTCGTTGTGAACGTACAGACCGAAGCTATGGAAGCCGAGGAAGATACAAACCCAGTTCAAGTGGGAAATGATGGCATCCCGGTGACGCAGAACGCGATCGAGGTTGTTGTTTTGGTTCACAACTGGATCGTAGTCGCGCACCATGAAGATTGCCGCGTGAGCCGCACCGCCAACGATGAAGAATCCACCGATCCACATATGATGCGTGAAGATCGACAACTGCGTTGCGTAGTCAGTTGCGAGGTAGGGGTAAGGCGGCATCGCATACATATGCTGTGCAACGATGATGCTCAAGGAGCCAACCATTGCCAGGTTAATCGCCAGTTGTGCGTGCCAGGAGGTCGTCAGGTTCTCATAAAGACCCTTGTGACCTTCTCCAGTAAACGGGCCTTTGTGTGCCTCAAGGATTTCCTTGATGCTGTGACCGATACCCCAGTTCGTGCGGTACTGGTGTCCAGCAATCAGGAACAACACAGCGATCGCCAAGTGGTGATGTGCGCTATCCGTCAGCCAGAGTCCGCCTGTAACCGGATTCAGTCCACCTTTGAAGGTGAGGAAGTCTGCGTACTCGCCCCAGTTGAGGGTAAAGAAAGGAATTAGACCTTTAGCAAAGCTGGGGTAGATGTCTGCCATCAATTGGGTGTTCAGGATGAACTCATGAGGCAGAGGGATCTTGTCCGCAGGAACTCCGCGATCGAGGAGTTCGTTAATCGGCAACGCAACGTGGATCTGGTGACCAGCCCATGCGAGCGAACCGAGTCCGAACAGACCCGACAAGTGGTGGTTCAGCATCGACTCCACATTCTGGAACCATTCCAGTTTGGGTGCGCGCTTGTGGTAGTGGAACCAACCTGCAAACAACATCAAACCAGCCATGACCAGACCGCCGATCGCGGTGACATAAAGCTGGAAGGTGTTGGTGAAGCCAGCCGCGCGCCACAACTGGAAGAATCCAGAGGTGATTTGAATTCCGTGGAAGCCGCCGCCGACATCCGCGTTAAGAATTTCTTGACCAAAGATGTCCCACACAACCTGAGCACTGGGTTTAACTCCAGTCGGGTTGGCGAGCCATGCTTCGTAGTTTGAAAACTTAGCGCCGTGGAAGTACATTCCACTCAACCAAATGAACACAACGGCTAAGTGACCGAAGTGTGCGCTAAAAATTTTACGAGAAACGTCTTCTAAGTCGCTTGTATGGCTATCGAAATCGTGAGCGTTAGCGTGAAGGTTCCAAATCCAAGTGGTGGTTTTGGGTCCTTTAGCTAGGGTGCGATCGAAGTGTCCCGGCTGTCCCCATCTTTCAAATGAAGTAGGTACGGGATCTTTATCAACGACCACCCGTGCCTTCGCCTCGCGCTCCGGTGGGCTAATTGTCATTGAGACTCTCCTCTCTCTAGACAAGGAACGAGTATCCCTATCCGGCATCTGGTCTCAAACCCTTCTGTTAAGCTCTTGCTGCGGAATGACTGAGGTTGATAAGACCTAGTTGCGTTGTCGCGTTAAATGCAGGGCTGAGCTTGGTTTGAGGTTCCAGAAGTTCCCGTGGTTCGGGATCTGTGCCTTCGTGGGTTCTCAATGGGTCATTATAGGGCTTTCATGAAAACGTTTCCGAACGTAATTAACAATAATTCAAAGTTGAGATTTTCTTGACAGTGCTTGAGTCTCGGCGTTTGTCAGGGAATAAAAAGTCAAGAGATTGTCGCGTAACTTTACATTGCTACAGGATTGGAATTTGTAATCAAATCAATCGAGCATGATTGATATTTTCTGCTCTTCTTATTAATAAAACGTTGCAGAAGTCTGAGGCGGTGGGAGATCGAGCCGTTGCTCTCCACATTTTTATGCCTTAGTTCTACTAGAAGACTTCGACAACGCCGTAATAGACACAAGCACCAGCACCGACGAGATAGGTAAGCCAAGTCAGGAAAAAGCCGATCGCACGACCCGGTGACGGCCCGTAAGTTTTGATCAAGCCCCAGGCGTGAGCGATTCGACCGATAGTAAGTGAACCTCCTAGCAGCCAAAGTAACCCAACGTATGCGTTCATGAGTTCAAGCGTCAGGATGAACAGCAATGCTAACGGCACATACTCGACAAAGTTTCCATAGGCTCTCACCTTGCGCTGTAGAAGACCGTCATCTTTGTTCTTTGTTGCAACTGATTTTTGAGTGTACGCTTCGACAAATGCCACCCATCTTCCAGGATTTTCAAGATAGTTCGGCTGATTCAAGACATCCGATCGCGTTTCTCCATGCCAGACTCTTGTGCTTGTTCTTTCCATGACGACAATGTAAGACAGCACAAAGGCAATCAATCCATTGAGTCCAATAAAGAGTGTCGAAATCGGAACAGGATTAATCATCACCGCTTACTCCAATCCAATACAAATCAATATTGTCTGTCAAAGTGCGGGGATTTATTGCGATCGTCGCCTCTGTGTCTAAATTTTCCGCTATAGTGCCGTAGGAACAGCGATCGGGTTATACGGCAGTGACCGAAAACCTTTAAGCTGTTGGCTGAGGCGTGTTTGATTAGGAGAGATACCTGGTGTTTGGGATCATGCGCTGGCGCGGGACGGCTAGAACTCTTTCAGTCTCATTAGTATTAGCAATGCTGCTCAATTTGGGTGGAGTTGCGCCGAGTTTGGCAGCTCCGAAAGGTTCGGCAAAATTGGCAGGGAGGATTTCAGAAGCATCGCCGCCAGAAGTCATTCAGCAATTAAAGCCCTTGCTGGACAAGTATCAGCCACAGGTGTCGATCATTTCTCCACGCCCAAACGAGGTGGTAGACGACAATACTGTTTCTGTCAAATTTAATGTTAAAGATCTGCCCTTACATAAGGACACGAAGCTGGGTTTAGGACCGCATCTTCACGTGTTTCTAGACGATCAACCGTATCAAGCGGTTTATGATGTGAGTCAGCCGCTTGTTCTTAAGGATTTAGCAGCAGGAACTCACACAATTCGTGCGTTTGCAGGTCGTCCTTGGCATGAAAGCTTTAAGAATGATGGGGCATATGCTCAGACGACGTTTCATGTCTTTACAAAAACGCCAAGCAATAGTCCCGATCCAAAACTGCCGCTACTTACTTACAGCCGCCCACAGGCAACCTACGGGGCAGAACCTGTTTTATTAGATTTCTATTTGACGAATGCGCCGTTACACATTGTCGCGCAGGAGGATAGTAAAGATGAGGTTGCGGATTGGCGCGTGAAAGTGACGGTGAATGGCGATAGTTTTACGCTCGATCGCTGGCAACCGATCTACTTAAAAGGCTTCAAACCGGGCAAAAACTGGGTGCAGCTTGAATACGTAGACGACAAGGGCAATCCGGTTCAAAACGTTTACAACAACGCCGCACGAATATTTAATTACGAGCCGAACGGACAAGATACGCTGTCGAGATTAGTTCGAGGTGAAATTCCGTTTGATCAGGCGGTGTCGATCGTTGATCCCAATTACAAGCCGACTGCTGCACCCTCAGCGCCCGAACCGACTCCAGTTCCGGTTGCACCAGCCGTCGAAAAAGCTCCAACCGCGCCAGAGGTAAGAGAAACGCCGCAACCAATCGAAGAAGCTCCAAAACCTGTTGAAACTCCAAAACCGCAAGGGGGATTCTTTAATCGCTTTAAGCGATCAGAACCGAAACCGAGCGTTGTCCCTAGCGCAGAGCCATCGCCTGAACCGGAAAAAGCGATCGCACCTGAGCCAGAAAAAGTAATTGAGCTTCCTGCAAGTCCTGCACCTGAACCAGAAGCGCCTGAGATCGGCGCGCCTGTAGCTCCGGCAGAAAAACCTCAAGGTGGCTTCTTTAATCGCTTTAAGCGTCCGGATGCGCCTGTTATTGCGCCAAGCCCTGAACCTGAAGTAACAACGGAGCCAGAAAAGATTGAGCAACCTGAAGTATCTACACCTGAAACACCAGTCATAGAGCCAGAAGCGGAGAAAACACCAGAGCCAATTCAGCCTGCTCCAGAAGTAAAGGAAGCGCCGAAGGGCGGATTCTTCGATCGTTTCAAGCGTTCAGAATCAAAGCCTACAGTCGTGCTTCCGTCTCCAACTCCAGTTCCTGATGCTCTGACTGCGCCAGAAGCTGCTGAACCTGTGGAAGCTGAAACTGTGGAAACGGAGCCTGCTGAACCAGAACAGATCGAAATCAAGCCTGCTCCAGTCGCTCCAGTGGTGAAGGAAGCACCGAAGGGCGGATTCTTTGACCGATTTAAGCGGTCTGAGTCGAAACCTGAGATTGTCTTACCTTCTCCCACCCCGATTCCCGATGATCTATCTGCCCCAGAGATGGCAGCACCGATAGAGACAAAACCTACTGAAGCAGAGGGAAGACCCGAACCGCTCGGAACTCCGGTACAAGAGGCAAAGCTGCCTGCCGTTCAAGAGCCTGTTGAATCCGCTCCTGAAGCAATCTCCTCTAAGTTTGAGCCACAAACCGAACTCGAACGACGATTGGGAATGCCACTTAAACCCCGTATTTCTCAGCCTCCTGTTAATCCACAGCCTGCGCTATCTCCGGAGAGCGCTGAGTAGCAGAGTTTCATGGTTCGCGCACCAGAGTTTCCGAAAGATTTAGCGTGGCTCAATGTTCATCGTCCCCTGTCTCTCAAAGAGTTTCGGGGACGCATTGTTTTGCTGGATTTCTGGACATATGGCTGTATCAATTGCATTCACAGCTTGCCGGATTTGAGATATTTGGAGCAGAGATATAAAGATCGCTTAACTGTTCTCGGAATTCATTCAGCAAAATTTGAGAATGAGGGCGCGATCGAAAACATTCGGCAAGCAATTCTTCGATACGAAATTACGCATCCTGTTTTAGTTGATCAAGATTTCAAAGTTTGGCAATCTTATGCAATTCGAGCTTATCCAACTTTTGTTTTGATCAATCCGAAAGGATATATTGTGAAATCGATCGCAGGTGAAGGAAGGCGCGATCTCCTAGATCAAATAATTCAGGAATTAATCGAAAACAATGAGATCGAGCCTCAGTCGATCTCGTTTGCGCTTGAGGAATTTCCGATCTCTCCGCTTGCGTTTCCCGGTAAAGTCTTGGTTAATGATTGCTTATTTATCTCAGATACCGGACATCATCGAATTGTAATGAGTTCGATCGAAGGCGAGGTTCTTCATATTATCGGAAGTGGAAATTCAGGACTACTTGATGGTGAATTCGATCAAGCTCAATTTTCAGCACCGCAAGGAATGACATTCGATCGCACAAATCAATTACTTTATGTTGCTGACACAGGAAATCATACGATCCGCTGTGTTGACTTGAAGGCTAAAACAGTTAGCACGATCGCAGGAACCGGAAACCAAAGCAGAGTAATTTATCCCCGCGGTGGGAAGGCTTTAGAAGTTGATTTAAATTCACCTTGGGATTTAGAAAAAATTGGCAATCATCTATTTATCGCCATGGCAGGCGCACATCAAATCTGGGAAATGCAAGCCGATAAAATCGAAACGTTTGCGGGAACTGGAGCCGAAGCAAGTTTCGATGGTGCAATTCAAGAAGCCGCATTTGCTCAACCCAGTGGGATTACAACAAATGAAAAAGAATTGTTTATTGCGGATAGCGAAACCAGTTCAATTCGGTCGATTAATCTAGAAACAAATCAAGTAAAAACAATCTGTGGGGGTGGCGATTTGTATGATTTCGGCGATATTGGTGGGGTTAGAGAAACCGCACGATTGCAGCATTGTTTGGGCGTTGAATTCAGTGAAAATCTTTGGATTGCGGATACTTACAATCACAAAATTAAGCAGATTGACGCGAATGGATTTTGTCAAACGATCGCAGCAGATTCGCTCAATGAGCCTTCTGGAATTAGCGCAACAGCAACACATTTATTTATTGCTGATACAAACAATCATGTAATTCGGAAATTGAATTTAACAACATTAGAAATGGCAACAATCAAGTTTCCTAATCTTTGCGCTCCAAACGTCTGCCTACCCAACTAGAAAAGGGCATTCCGAAGAACGCCCCTCACACATTGAAGAAAGAACTTAAAGAAACAACCTTATTGCGCGTTTTGGCGATACCATTCGATCGTATTTCTCAACCCTTGCTCAAAACTGACTTCAGCAGTAAAGCCAAACCGCTCTTTTGCTCGCTCAGTATCCAAGCAGCGACGCGGCTGACCATTCGGCTTATCAGTTTCCCAGACAATCTCGCCCTTGAACTCCATCAGGTCGCAAAGTAAAGTAATCAAGTCACGAATTGAGATCTCCTCACCTGTGCCCAAGTTCACCGGATCGGGATCGCTGTACTTTTGAGTTGCGATCCCGATTCCCCGCGCTGCATCATCCACATAGAGAAACTCACGGGTCGGACTGCCATCTCCCCAAACGGGAAGCTGGCTTAAACCTTGCTGCTGAGCCTCATGCACCTTCCGCACTAATGCCGGAATCACGTGAGAACTACGCGGATCAAAATTATCTCCAGGCCCGTACAGATTTACAGGCAGCAGATAAATGCCGTCAAATCCATATTGTTGGCGATAAGACTGAAGCTGTACTAACAGCGCTTTCTTCGCAATGCCATACGGTGCATTCGTTTCTTCCGGATATCCGTTCCAGATGTCGTCTTCCTTGAACGGAACAGGTGTGAATTTAGGGTAAGCGCAAATCGTCCCCGCACAGACAAACTTCTGTACGCCCGCTTCATAAGCAGCGTGGATTAATTGCGTTCCCATCATCAAGTTGTCGTAGAACAACTCAGCAGGTTTTTCACGATTGAGTCCGATGCCCCCAACATGTGCCGCTAAGTGAATCACAACATCTTGCTGATCCACTGCTCGTTGGCAATTTTCCATCTTGCGGAGATCGAGATCTTGCGATCGCGGCACGGTAATTTTTTGTGGATTTGCCCCTGCTTCACACAGTTGACGTACCACCTGACGACCTAAAAATCCTGCTCCACCTGTCACCAGAATGCGCTTATTTTCGAGACTTAAAGTTGTTGAGGTCATGGCTGAATTCTATGTAAGTTTTCCTAGAAGGACACCCCAATCAAGCTTTGACGAATGGTTGCGTAATCCTCGACCTTAGAGTGCCCATTCTCAGCGGAGCTAATTCCCAAGGCTTGTAGGTCAGCATCGACCATCAGGTGCACCAGCTCCTCAAACGTCACCGAAGGTTCCCATCCCAATTTCTCCTTAGCTTTTGCGGGATCGCCAATGAGCAGATCCACCTCAGCGGGACGGAGATAGCGCTCATCAAATTCCACATAGTCTTGCCAATCGAGATTTACCCGTCCAAAGGCAATATCGAGAAACTCGTGTACCGAATGCGTTTCACCAGTTGCAACGACATAATCGTCGGGCTGATCCTGCTGCAACATCAGCCACATTGCGCGGACGTAATCCTTGGCATAGCCCCAGTCGCGCTTGGCATCGAGATTACCCATGTAAAGCTTCTTCTGCTGTCCGGCAACGATGCGAGCAATGGCACGGGTGATCTTGCGGGTGACAAAGGTTTCTCCGCGACGGGGAGATTCGTGATTAAACAGAATTCCGTTGCACGCGAACATATTGTAGGATTCGCGATAATTTACAGTCTGCCAGTGTGCGAACACCTTCGCGCAGGCGTAGGGACTGCGGGGATAGAAGGGGGTTTCTTCGGTTTGGGGCACCGCTTGAACCTTTCCATACATTTCAGAAGAACCCGCTTGATAATAGCGAATCTCGTTGCCGGTGCGTTGCTGATAGTCACGAGCAGCTTCGAGAATTCGCAGTGCCCCCATACCAACGGCATCGGCCGTGTATTCTGGCGCGTCGAAGCTGACGCGGACATGAGACTGAGCGCCTAAGTTGTAGATCTCTGCGGGCTGAACTTCTTCGAGAATCCGACGCAGCGTCGTCCCATCCGTAAGATCGCCGTAATGTAGAAATAACCGCGCACCTTCGACATGCGGGTCTTCATAAATGTGGTCAATGCGATCGGTATTGAAGGTCGAGGTTCGGCGAATGATGCCATGAACCTCATACCCTTGTTCTAGTAACAGTTCTCCTAAGTAAGAGCCGTCTTGACCCGTGATCCCCGTTAACAGTGCGCGTTTACGTTGCGTCATTCTTTGCTTTCCTCACCTGCAATTTACAACAGACGGTTGGACACTTTTTAGTGCTGAGTTGTTTCATTAAAGCCGGAGTTTGGTCATCCGAAACAAGCTGTACCTAGTTAACCCTAAGCTCAGCGCAAATAACACCCAACATTACCGCGAAAGAGTCGTCTGTGTATTAGAAACCGTGGATTTACAGGAAATTTGCTGGATTTGCTCCGCAAAATTCTTCTCCTACAGCAGTCTTGAGCGTTTTATCACGCATGAAATCGGTGTCTTGGCCAATCGGGCAAGAAACGCGAAACAAATGTGACAAAACTGCTAACCCTTACGACGACTATCGTGAGCATCCGGATCACTCACTGAATCTAAATATCTGTGTGAATTTAATAAGCTCCGTTGTTTTTAGGGAAGATGACGACACCGATCGTTTTGACGATAATCCACAAATCTAGCCAGAAATTGCGGAAGCTGGCGTAGTACACATCAATGCGGATGCGCTGAGGATAGGGAATATCATTGCGCCCTGACACTTGCCATAAGCCTGTGATTCCAGGACGGATTGTGAGCACCGTTTCGATATGGGTTCCGTATTTAGGGAGTTCTTCAACGACAAGCGGACGTGGGCCAACGACGCTCATATCGCCAACTAAAACATTCCAAAATTGGGGAAACTCATCTAAGCTAGTAATTCGCAAAAAGCGACCGATCCAGGTAATGCGGGGATCGTACTTTAGCTTGAAGCTAGTTTCAAACTCTTGGCGCATTTGAGGCGAGGTACTGATTAGATCGCTCAGCATCTCGTCGGCGTTTCGTACCATCGTTCTAAACTTGATACAGCCAAATCGTTTGAAGTTTTTCCCCACTCGTTCTTGAACGTAGAAAACTGGGCCTGGAGAACTCAGGGCGATCAGTAACGCCAAAATCAAATACACAGGAGAAAAAAGAACGAGAACGGAGAGCGAAAACGCGATATCGAAAAGGCGTTTGACAAGATCGCTATCAAGCACGTCCCAGCTTTTGAAAATCAAAGGTTTGCGACGCTTGAAGATCGACCGAATCCGCTTGCCGGAAATCAATTGGCTATCGGCAGTCATCTTACTCCTTACTATTCCACACCACACACAGTCCTGATCATAAAGCCATCGACTCGTTTAACGTCAGTTTTGCTCCCTGTTCAGGAGGATTTTAGCGAATCGAGTCGGATTTGCAGCCGGGTTTGAAAGTCTTGATAAGCTCGATCGATAAAATTAAGATACCGTTCTTGAAACACTTCCGGGTGAAATTTGAGCGCATGGGATCGAGCAATTTCGGGCTGAAATAAAGATCGATGTTGCTCGAAAGCGTGAACTGCTTCGACGATCGCAGCTTCTGTTTGCGCGGGGAATAGAATTCCAGTGCCTTGTGAACCGGATGTCCGTAAGTCTCTCACAGTTTCGGATGTTCCACCTGCACCGTAAGCGATAACTGGGGTTCCGCAGGCTTGTGCTTCGACTGGAGCGATACCGAAATCTTCATAAGCGGCATAGATAAATGCCTTTGCTTGCTGCATATACTGCTCGACAACGTGATCCGGTTGCCATCCTAAAACCTGAATGTTTGGCTTAGCAATTTTTCGAATTTGCTTCAGTTCCGCGCCGCTGCCGATCACAACTAAGGGGAGATTCAACTGATTGAATGCTTGAACAATTAACGATATTTTCTTATAGCCAACAAGCCGTGAAACGGTCAGGTAGAAGTCTTGTTTTTGGGATGCAAATGAGAAGCGATCGACATTCACAGGCGGATAAATTACTTCTGCTGATCGCCGATAACAGCGCCAAATTCTACGAGCGGTGTGCTGAGAATTGGCAATAAAATAATCAACGCGATTCGATGAAATGACATCCCATTGTCTTAATTGATGCAGCAAGTATCGAGTCAGAATTCCAGAAATTCCACGGCCTGCGCGACTATCACGGAGGTAATCGAACGTCATATCCCATACATATCGCATAGGTGCATGACAATAGCAGATGTGGAGTTGTTGAGGTGAAGTAAGAACACCTTTAGCAACTGCGTGATAGGAAGAGAGAATGATGTCGTAATTCCGCAGGTCGAGTTGTTCGATCGCGATCGGCAAAAATGGCAAATATTTCTGTACTCCACTTCGCGCAAAAGGGAAATTTTGTAAAAACGTTGTGCCAATTTTCCGTTGATATAAGTAGCTTTTCGGGTTCACTGATTCAAAATCAATTAGCGCATACAAATCGGCATCAATATACTTCAAAATCTCTTGAACCACGAGTTCTGATCCACCCGTTGCTTCTGGGGTGAGCCACTCATGTACCAGCGCATACTTTAATTTCACAGCAGAGCTTCTCTGATATCACGCACAAATTTTACCGTTTCAGGACCGCTGATTTCTCAGATTGACTGAACCGAATCGGGCATACAGTTTTACGGCTATGAAGACAACAAGAAACAAGCAGAATTGAACTAAAACGATGCTTGGCCCTGACGGAAAATTCAGTGCGCCAGAAACAACCATGCCCGCGATGCTGCTCAATGCACCGATCGCCACAGACCATCCTAAATAGGGCTTAAATTGATGACTTAATAATTTGGCGGTTGCGGCTGGAATGACCAAAAACGCATTCACTAAAAGAATACCGATCGCTTTAATTGCCACTGCTACCGTTAACGATAAAAGCACCACAAATAAGTAACGGTGAAACTGAATTGAGACTCCTTGAACCTTAGCAACCGCTTGATTGAGGGTGAGAAGAATTTGTTGGCGCAATGTCGCAAGCAGAATAGAGACACTGATGATTAATAGCAACCCAGTCAGCGAAATATCTGTCCAAGTGACCGCAAGAATATCACCGAACAGAAGATTCATTAAATTTCCCCGATACCCTTGAATAAACGTTGTCAGAATTACACCGATCGCTAATGCGCCCGACAGCACAATATTAAGAACGCTGTCGCTCCAAAGATCAGTTTGATCAATCAAATAAAGTACCGCTACCCCAAAGATTAGCGTGAACGGAAGCAGTGTCCAGGTTGGATCGACTTGAATCAGAACCCCGATCGCAGTCCCTACTAGCGCCGCATGTCCAACCGCATGAGAAAAAAACGACAACTGACGCAGCGCTACAAAACTGCCTAAAAACCCACACAGCAATCCCATTAAGATTCCAGCAATGATCGCTCGCTGCATGAATGGATACTGCAACAGACTGACTAAATTAGTGGTGATGTCGGTAGCGGCTAAAACCAGATCCATAAGTTTGAAGCAAATTATCGCGGGACAGTGCAATCTCTGGTTTACCTGTGCAAATCAGCGATCGATTAAGACATAAAACATAATCACAATGTCGATTTACCATATCGAGGTCGTGCGAAACCTGCAAGACCGTCCAATTCTCCTCGCGCTGGAGTTCATTTAATAAGCTGAAAAATTCTGCTTCACCTTGCACATCTACTTCTGCAAAGGCTTCGTCCAAAACCAAGAACTTACGCGGTGTGACAAGACAATACGCCAGGAGAACGCGCTTCAGTTCACCACCGCTCAAGGTTCCGATTGCTTGATCGCGTAAATGTAGCGCATTTACTCGTCGTAATGCTTGAGCGATCCCTGCTTTTTGAGTTCGACCGCTCTGACCAAGTGCGACAAGTTCACTCACTGAGATCGGGAAGCTGCGATCGAAAATAAAATTCTGCGGCATATAACCAATTTGCGATCGCAAGCTTCCAAGACGGCGAATCGGACGACCGAAAAGCTCGACCGTGCCTGCCACTTTGGGAATGAGATCCAGAACGGCTTGAACGAGGGTACTTTTTCCAGAGCCATTTGGACCGACGATCGCTGCAGAACTACCCGCCGGAATCTCAAACGAGACATTTTCTAGAGCGGTGTATCGTCCCCGCAGCACCGTTAATCCTTCAACTTTGAGAATGGAATTCATCACTTGAACGCGGCTTCTAAGGTTTGTAAATTCGATCGCATAGCGGTGAAGTAATGCTGAGGATTCGTGTCTCCAGCTTCGAGGGAATCAAGGGGGCGCAATTTGAGGTTGAGATCTTTTGAAAGCCCATCGAGGAGTTTGTTATCGACTCCGGGTTCGCTGAATAGAGCTTTGGCTTGAAATTGTTTTACGGCATCGATCGTTTCTTTGACATCTGCCGGAGACAGTTGATCTTCGGGAATTTTCACCACGGCAACTTGCCTTAAGTCGTAGCGCTTTGCTAGGTAGGGAAAGGCATCGTGAAAAGTAATGAAGGTGCGATCGCGAAACTTGCCTAAGCGTTGCTCAAACTCAGCGTTTAAAGCTGCCAACTGTTGTAGATAAGCGGTGGCGTTTGCTTCATATTTGGCTTTGTTTTCTGGATCAGCAGCAATTAGTCCATCACGAATATTTTCAACTTGCTGTTTTGCTAGAACTGGATCAAGCCAAACGTGAGGATTGCCAGCAGCGTGAGCGTGACTGTGTTCTTTTCCGGTTTCAACAACTTGAGAGAGCTGGTCGATCGATTGAATGCCTTGACTGGCATCGACGATTTTCAGCTTTGAATTTTGTGCACTTTTAATCGTACTTTCTAAAAATTCTTCGACTCCCAAGCCGTTTTTAACTACAACATCGGCTTGGGCTAAAGCTTGGACATCCGCAGGGGTGGATTGATACTCGTGGATTTCGGTTCCCGGCTGGATCAGGATATCTACTTGAGCCGCATCTCCCACGACCGCTTTCGTAAATAGGTAAACAGGCAGAAACGTTGCGATGACGCGCAATTTTTTCTCTGTGTTTGCGGCGGGAGAGGGCTGTACGGTTCCATTCACTTGTGATGACGGGGACTGAGTACAGCTACCCAGTAGTGCAGTTCCAGACAGGAGCAGCAAGGCAGCGAGGAGTTTAACTGATCGGGAGCAACTTGAGTTCCTGCTCATGTGGAAGACAAACTAAGTGAAAGGACTGTTTTCATCCTACATTGAGAATGAGTCTCATTTTACTTATTTACGATCGTCTTAAACAGGAGCAGCAAGTAGCATTATTAACTCGATTTACGGGGTTATTTTAGTTGAGGGCTGGTATGCGGTCCCTTTATAGAGGAAGAATTCTCTTCTTTGTCGGATGCGCTACAATCAGCACTAAGCAGTACAAGTAAAAATAAATAAAAAAGCCAACTTCGTTAAAAGCTGGCTTTGGATTAACCTGTTGTCGTTTCACATTGGAGAAAACCCTTCTGCGCGTTTCCCAAACTTGCAGGGGTTTCATAGAGTAATAATCCCTATCTGTTGAACATTGTAACAACATACACAAATCTTTTGTCACGAATCTTTATGGCCTCCTGACATATTTCTAACTAATGGCAGATTTAGCTGAGCAAAAGATTAACTGATGGGTTGAGCGATCGCCACAATTTCTCTACCCTGTTGTGGTTGTCCCCAAATGACCCGCTCTTGTTTGTAAATCACGGTTCCAGGCTTTGCGCCTTTGGGTTTGTAAACGTTTTTTGGCTCGGTGTAAACGACAGGAACTTGCTCACTTTGACGGGCACGACTGTAGTAGGCGGCTAAATTTGCGGTGAACTGGAGATCTTTTTCGTCGGCGATCGCTCCCGGTTCCAACCTCAACAGAACGTGACTACCAGGAATTTCTTGAGTATGGAACCACAAATCGTACTCAGTGGCAGTTCGGAACGTTAGCTGATCGTTCTGTCGGTTGTTGCGTCCGATCAGCAGTTCAAACCCGCTAGGCGTTGTGTAGCGGTGCGGCTGGATTTCGGAGTCTTGCTGGACTACAGCTTTACGATATTCGGAGCCTTCAAGGTAGCCTTCTTGAACCAGTTCATCGCGGATTTCTTCCAGTCCTTTTAGGTCGTCTGGGGTTTCGTATTTTTCAAATTGGGCGATCGCGGTTTCGATCTCTTCTAAATAAGAGATTTCTGCTTGTACGGTTTCAAGTAGGGGTTCGATCGCGGCGCGAGTTCGCTTTAATTTCTGGTGCTGCTTGTAAAGGGCTTGAGCGTTGAGAACAGCGTTTTTCTCAGGATCGAGCGGAATGGTGACAGGCTCTTCTGTCTCGAAATCAGCAAGCTCAATCAATTTCATTCCCGGTTCCCACTGGTGCAGGTTTGCCATCAGGAGATCGGCTTGCTGCTTGGCTTGGTCGGCGCGATCGGAGCGATCTAATCGACTTTCAAACCCTGCCGCTTTCGTGCGCAGTTTACCGAGAACGTTGTTTAGCTTTTGGGTGATTTGATGACGAAGTTGAGTAAATTCCTGCTGGTTGAGTTGATCGCGGTAATAGCGATCGATCATTTGCTGCACGCCAATTTGATCGTGTCCCCAAACCACCGTGTAGCCCTGCGGTGTAAAGCCAGAATGGAATTGATCGGCGTCGATCGCTTTTAACCAAAACTGCCAGCACTCGAATAAGCGTTGCCATTCTGGGCCTGTGAGAGTATCGGTCGATCGATCTGGATCAAGGTCTGCTGCTTGCAACATCGATAGAACGAGCGCAGAACTTAACCCGCGATAGGACTTCACTAGATTTTTGCGAATTGCGCCCGGAACAAGACTAATGCGCGAACGCCATCGATCGATTGCTTCTGCTGAGTTTGGAGCCGGATCGAGTCGAGCGGGGGGAAGTTCATACGGTTGACCCGTTTGAATTGGGCGCACACTTGACTGATTAGAACTGACCTGATGCGCTGCGGTGACGATCGCGTTGTCTTGATTGACTAAAATTGCGTTGCTATATTGCCCCATGACTTCGAGATACAGATGCCACAAGGCAGGCTCGCCCGGACGATGGGCAAACTGAAGATCAATCGCTCTTTCCCAGGGTGAGACAGGCTCGATCGCAACGAGTGCTAATCCGCCTAACTGATGGCGTAACTGCTGACTAAAGGTGAAGGTATCTGGATCGCGTGGGGGCGGATCGCTGAAGTGAATTCGGGCGGCTTGGGGATGCCAAGACAACGTGAGCCAGCCGCGTTTTTTTAGGGTTCGTAAGGCTAATAGAACGGTGTAGCGATCGCGCTGATAGGCTTGCTCAAATCGGGCGGGGAGCCATTGCGATCGTAGTTCTGCACAAATCGCCATCAGCGTTGTGTAATCAACTGGCTGCATTCTTTCACCTCTTCACTTCTCTCTATATTCGCAACTCTGGAGTTGAATGCGGGGGTTTAGGCACAAATTAGAGGGCGCAATCATCGATAATCATGAAATTGCGCGTTTGCCTCACTCGCTATCTAATGATTTTTTTCTTCCTGATTTTTCTGCTGCTGCGGCTTATCTTCTGGTTTACAGCGTTTCCAAATCCAGATGAGGCTTATTATTGGCTGTGGGGGCAGCATTTAGATTGGTCTTATTATGATCATCCGCCTTTAGAAGCTTGGGTACAAGGCGTTTTTGCAACAATTTTTGGACGATCGACGTTTACGCTCAGGTTGCCAAATCTGTTCAGCAGCATTGCCTTCTTCTACACTTACTATTTAATTGTACGGTATCTCCACAAAGATTTGGATATTCGAGCTGTGGTGCTGTTTGTATTGGCATCGCCGCTCTATTTTATATTTCTAGGGTTTGCGTGGCACGATCATCTACTGATTACGTTTTCGTTAATTTCGGCATACTTATTTATCCGATTTCTCGATCGCTATCTCGCAGATGAACGCGGAGAAACTTGGCGATTGTATGGAAGCGCGATCGCGCTTTCGTTGGCGATACTTTCTAAATATAATGCGGTGTTTGTTGCGGTTGGTTTTTTCGCGACGTTGATTACCAATGCTCGATTGCGTTCGCTGTTTCGCGATCGACGACTTTATATTGCAATTGCGATCGCGTTAACTGCTCTGATTCCAATTTTGATTTGGAATTTTTCTAATGATTTCCAATCATTTCAATATTATGTTCAGCGCAGTGTAAGCCCTGTTGTTCCTGGAATTAAGATTGGTTCGTTTCTTGGATTTACTTTAGTTTCGTTTTTTGTAATTTCGCCTTTTTGCTGGATTGGATTTTATCGCTTGTTGAAAACTCGCTTACCTGTTCATTCGATTTATCCGGTCGTTGCATTTTGGGTATTTGCGATTTCATCGATCGTACTGACAATCATTTCTCTAATCTCAGCAGCATTGTATTACTGGAACATTACAGCCTATTTACTGCTATTTCCTTTGCTGCCGTTTGTACTCAAGAAACCAAACGCTCACGCCATCTATGGATTGATTATTTCAACGTTGCTAGTCATTCACTATACGGTGTTACCGCTTTCGGCGTTGATTAGCAAAGACGTTGATCCAGATTCGCGAATGTTGTTTGGTTGGCGAGAAGTTGCAGCGATCGTTCAGTCTGAATCTCAAGCGCTGAGCAATCCACTATTGATGACCTCTGATTACCGTTCTGCATCAGCATTAGCTTATGAATTGAACAATCGGAATGTGATTGCAGTGAGCGATCGTATTGATCAGTTTGATTTTTGGTATCGCGACTCGAAGCCTTTGCAGGGTAAAGATGCGGTGATTGTTTCGGATGATTGGTATCCGGCGGAATTGATGGTACTCTCGAAGTTCGATCGAACATCCGAACCTATGACTGTTTCAGTGAAGCGCTTCGGAGTTTGGATTAAAAACTACTACGTTCGCAAAGGTTATAACTTTAAGCCCTGATGGATTGTATTCACTTAACTCAAATTCGCGGCTATGGATATACGGGCGCACTTCCAGAAGAACAGGTTTTGGGGCAGTGGTTTGAGGTGGATTTAACGCTCTGGCTGGATTTGGCGACGGCAGGAGAGAGCGATCGTTTAACGGATACTTTAAACTATTGCGATGCGATCGAAGTGACTCAGAGATTGATCAAAACATCGCGATTCAATTTGTTAGAGAAATTAGCCACTGAAATTGCACAAGCGGTCTTGCAATTTGATCAAGTCGCTCAAGTGCAAGTGAAGTTGACGAAACCTGCGGCTCCGATACCGGATTTTGGGGGGAAGATTACGATCGAGATTGTGAGAAAGAAGCGATGAGGGATTAAGATCGGACTGACCCCTAAGGCTTTCTCGTTCAATGAGCATTCAAGCGAAAGACTATCCCTTTGCTCAGGAATTTATCACGGATGCAGAAGGGCAAATTCGTAAGGTAGTGATCGATATTGCAGATTATCAAAAGTTGCTTGAAGTGCTAGAAGACGAAGGATTGTATCGCGCCATGATAGAAGCACAGCAGGAAATTCCCTTAAGTTTAGAGGAAGCACGCAGGGAAATGGCAGCAGAGTGAAGGTTGAATACTTGCCTAAGTTTCTGAAGGATTTGAAGGCGCTTAGAAGTAGTCCTGTGTTTGAGGCGATCGATTCTCTGGTGTTGGAGCAGATTCCGAATCTTGAAAGTTTTGATGAAATAGTAATCTGAGCAGACTCAAAGGATCTGACGATCGTTTCGGATTCGTGTCGGAGATTATCGCATCGGCTTATTTTTTGATGGGGAAACAGTGACGTTTGCGCGTGTATTGCATCGCAGCGACATTTACCGATATTTTCCTTAACCTAGCGCGATCGCATTTCAGGTTTTGGCAGGACTGCGATCGATTGCCCGAGCGCCAGCGATTTTTTCGCCGCGCTTTTCTTTTTCGGCAAGTTCGAGGGTGATGCTTGACTGTTTTACCGCAAATCCTTCTATTCAACTCGCACTTCTAAACGCGATCGTGTTCCTGCTCTCCCAACTTAATTTCTCAATTCCAAAATTGATTTTTCAACTCCAAAATTGATTTCTCTAAAACCAGGTTTATTTCTCTAAAACAAAGATTGATTTCTTGATTCCTAGATTGATTGCTTGACTCCAAAATTGATTTCTCTAAAACCAGGTTTATTTCTCTAAAACAAAGATGGGAATTCGAGTTCCTGTACCAATTTTCGCTTTATCGGGAATATTAAAGCTGCTATTCCAACCACACTAAAAAAGGAGAAAACGAATGGCAAATGTCGATACGAGTAAGCGTCTACGAGATGCTGTGATTCAAGACGACGTAAAAGCCCTTCAAGGAGCCAAAGGCTTTAAAGATTACATTGCACTTCGCCCCGAAGCGAAAATTTCAACGCTATGTGATCTCGAAGAAAAGATGCGACTAGCACAAGAAGCCGAAATTCAGGCAAAAGCCTTATACCGGAGCGCCAGTGATGCTGCCCAGAAGCTTGAATGGGAATTTCACAATGCAGTTCTCAGCATGAAGAAATCAGTCCTAGCTCAATATGGCGCAGATGCAAATGAAATCGAAGCCATCGGCTACACCAGAAAATCAGACCGCAAGCGCCCACAGCGTCAAACTGCGGCTACCGCTACGCTCAAAAGATCCTAATTGAAAAGCGCGATCGCGCCCCCCGATCGTTTCATTCTGCACGATCGCACTCTCCAACGCTTCAAACAGTAGAGTTCTTTTGCTCCCAATCTCACAGCGCTGCACAAAACGCTTGAATTCGCGCCCAGATACGATCAACCAAATCCCCCGCATCCGAGTCAAACCATTCAATCTCCGGCACTGCCCGAAACCAAGTTCGCTGCCGCTTTGCAAACTGCCGCGTATGCAGCACCGTTAACCGCTCTGCTTCACCAAGCGAAATCTCACCCCGTAAATACTGCCGCATCTCTGCATAACCCAAAGTATTTAACAGCGGCAACGCTTCACCATATTTTTTACACAACGTTTCGACTTCGGTGACAAATCCCATTTCAATCATCTGTCCGGTGCGTTTCGCGATCCGTTGCTCCAATCGATCGCTCTCCAATCCAATCTGCAAAATCGGAAACTTCGGCGGCTCTTCCCCCTGCTGCTCAGAAATCGGGCGACCCGTGACATAAAAGACTTCCAACGCTCTCAACGTCCGCACCTGATCATTGGCATGAATTCGACTTGCCGCGATCTCATCCACTTGCTGCAACATCGCATACAGCGTTTTCTGCCCTAACTGCTCAAGCTGCGATCGTAATTCTGGTTGCGGCGCAACTCTGGGAATTCTCATGCCGCGTGCGATCGCTTTAATATATAGACCCGTTCCGCCGACTAGAAATTGAATGCCACCCCAATTCAAAATCTCCCGCGCCTGCATCTGGTAATCGGCAACCGTAAGCGTCTCAGTCGGATCGCAAATATCGATCAAATAATGAGGCACTCGATTTTGCTCTTGCAGCGTCGGTTTTGCCGTTCCAATGGTAAACTCTCGGTACACTTGCCGCGAATCTGCGCTGAGGACGATCGACTCTAAGCGTTCGGCAAGTTCGATCGCGACTCCTGATTTCCCCGTTGCCGTGGCTCCAGCAATTATAATAAGTACAGGCGTATTGTTAAATATTCTTGATTCATTCTGAAAATTTTGAGTCAAAATAGACCGATCCATCCCACTTTCAAAATTCGCCTGAAATCGCGCTCAAACCGCTTATAAGGCTTTTGTGCTATAATTTTGGAAGAATTTGCCTTCTCAAGTTCAGTTTGCTCTTCAGCTTGATTTTATCCCGCACTTCTGCTACACCTCGCCCTAAAGAACGCTTCCTATGACGACAAACTACGATGCCCAACAGATCCAAGTCCTCGAAGGTCTTGAAGCCGTGCGGAAACGTCCCGGTATGTATATCGGCAGCACTGGCCCTCGTGGATTGCATCACCTTGTTTACGAGGTTGTTGACAACTCGGTCGATGAAGCACTCGCGGGCTATTGCAAAACGATCGACATCTCCATCAATGCCGATGGCTCCGTCAGCGTCACTGACGACGGACGCGGCATCCCAACTGGAATCGTTGCCAAAACTGGCAAGTCCGGTCTGGAAACTGTGCTGACAATTTTACACGCTGGCGGTAAGTTTGGCGGCGGCGGCTACAAGGTTTCTGGCGGTCTACATGGGGTCGGCGTTTCTGTCGTGAACGCGCTTTCAGAATGGGTCGAAGTCACCGTCTGGCGCGATAAGAAAGTTCACCTCCAGCGATTCGAGCGGGGTGCCGCAGTCGGTGAGATGAAGGTGGAACCATATCCCCAATCCCGAACAGGAACATCCGTGACATTTTTGCCGGATGCCACAATCTTTACTGAGACAACGAAGTTTGATTACACCACGCTTTCTGGACGCTTGCGAGAATTGGCGTACTTGAATGGCGGAGTCAAGATTACATTTAGCGATCGTCGTCCCGATTCCGAACGTGAAGAAACTTACTTCTACGAAGGTGGGATTCGGGAATACGTGAGCTACATGAACCGCGAGAAGCAACCGCTTCATGAAGAAGTGATCTTCGTTCAAGGTGAACGCAGCAACATTCAAGTTGAAGTAGCACTGCAATGGTGTGTAGATGCTTATACCGATAACATTATCGGATTTGCAAACAATATCCGCACTGTGGACGGTGGAACGCACCTAGAGGGATTAAAAGCAGTTCTAACGCGAACGCTAAATTCGATCGCCCGCAAACGCAACAAGATCAAAGAAAACGAATCCAACCTTGCAGGCGAGAACATCCGAGAAGGCTTAACGGCTGTGATTTCGGTAAAAGTTCCCGACCCAGAATTCGAGGGACAAACTAAGACAAAGTTAGGCAATACTGAAGTTCGCGGAATTGTCGATTCTCTGGTCGGTGAGGTGCTAACCGAGTATCTCGAATTTCGTCCGGGTGTGTGCGATGCCATCATCGAAAAAGCGGTGCAGGCGTTCAAAGCGGCAGAAGCGGCGCGTCATGCACGAGAAATGGTACGCCGTAAGTCGGTACTAGAGTCTTCCACGCTGCCCGGAAAGCTAGCAGATTGTGCCACACGCGATCCGAGTGAGTCAGAAATCTACATCGTAGAAGGGGATTCTGCGGGTGGAAGCGCCAAGCAAGGACGCGATCGACGGTTCCAAGCAATCTTGCCTTTACGCGGTAAGATTCTCAACATCGAGAAAACCGACGATGCCAAGATCTACAAGAATACTGAGATTCAAGCCCTGATCACCGCATTAGGTTTGGGAATCAAAGGCGAGGAATTTGATGTCTCGCAGTTGCGTTATCACCGCATCATCATCATGACTGACGCGGACGTGGACGGAGCGCACATTAGAACTTTGTTGCTGACTTTCTTCTATCGTTATCAGCGCATGATGGTGGATCAAGGTTATGTCTACATCGCTTGTCCTCCGTTGTACAAAGTCGAGCGCGGACGCAATCATTACTACTGCTATAGTGAGCGCGATCTACAAGAACGCTTGTCGAGCTTCCCTGACAATGCCAGCTATCACATTCAGCGCTTCAAAGGGTTGGGTGAAATGATGCCGCAACAGCTTTGGGATACCACGATGAATCCCGAAACTCGCACGCTGAAGCGCGTTGAAATCGAAGATGCCGCTGAAGCCGATCGCATCTTTACGGTGCTGATGGGCGATCGTGTGGCTCCTCGTCGTGAGTTCATCGAAACCTACGGATCGAAGATGAATCTAACTGACCTCGATATCTAAACTCGATATCTAAAAAAACAGCAGACAGCAACTATCCTTACTGGCATCGGTTGCTGTCTGCTGTTTTGAGGTAGTGCGCGTTATCCAGAAGCTTTCAAGCTAGTACCTAGAATTAATCCGACGGAAGTCATGCAAAGGGAGAAGACATCGCAACGCTCGTAGCCAAGCGTTCTAAGCGAACATCTGACTCAAACACCATCTCTTCGGGTTTGTAGCGCATTGTGATCTTGTTGCCGCTTACTTTTAATACAGTCGAAAACTTGACCGATCGCTGATCAGGAATGGTAAAAAGCCGATCTTTTCCTCTCGATAACTCTCGCATAAACACATCAAGTCCTTTTTCGCGATTAGATGGACGTCGATAAAACGACTGCAACCGCCGCCACAGTTTAGGAAAGATCGGAGGCAATTCTGCAAGGTTAGGCGGAACATCAACTTGAAATCCCTCGGTTGAGCGATCGGCAGACCAGAGTCCTCGCTTTGCGGCTCGTGCCTTCTGAGTTGCAGCTACCATCTCATCGCGCAACTCCTTATAAAGCGTGTCATAAAACATCGGGTAGACATGACCCTCTTGGAGCAATCGATAATTGACACTTTGACGCAGCAAGTCTGCGTCAAGTTCATTCCCTCTGCCGTCGTTGTCCCAATCTGGCGGATCGCCCGTAAAGACAAAACAAACAGGTCGTCCATTGCCATCCGCATTTCTAGATAGAATATATCCGGGCAATCCAGATTTATCGCCGCCGAGTAACTTGATATTCTGTTTCGTTGCGTCTGAAGAGAAGGGTCGAATCGCCGCTTTTTCGAGGGCATCAATTGCCTCGTATCGAAGCTGAACTTGCCCGCCACCCTTGAATTCGACTCTCCCCTCTAGCTTGTCAAACAATGTATCGTCCTCTGCCTGAAACCGAACCGAGTCGCCATCAGGCTCGCCACTGGTCGGATCAAACGTTCCTCTAATTAATACAAATGGCATAATCTTGACCTCATTGTTGAAGGTTCGATCGTTCAAGAAGGAATACAATCAGAGCGCATCTGATTTCGTGTTAAAAAGCTTGGATGAATTGCACATCAAAGCAGTCACTTCTCAAGGCATCGATCTTAACAAGATACAGGCTGTCTGCTAGATGCGATCGTCGTCTGCCTAACAGTGAATTGCATCTAGCAGAGCAACTACGCCTCGACTAATTGATTCTCCTGCCGTAAACAAGCTTCAATGAATGGATCAATTTCTCCGTTCATCACATCTTGTACCGCAGTTGTTTCTACATTGGTTCGCAGATCTTTCACCATCTGATACGGATGGAACACATAGTTGCGAATCTGCATTCCCCAAGCTGCCTCGACCATATCGCCCCTGATTTCAGCAATTTCTTTGGCGCGTTGTTCCTCGGCAATAATTAACAACTTGGCTTTAAGAATAGCCAGGGCTTTTTCTTTGTTTTGAAGCTGCGATCGCTCCTCAGTACAGCGCACTGCTAAACCCGTCGGTTTATGCACAATTCGCACCGCCGTTTCCACTTTGTTGACGTTTTGCCCCCCTTTACCGCCGGCGCGAGACGTAGTGATTTCCAAGTCTTTCTCCGGAATGTCCAGTTGCACCGACAAATCAATCATCGGCATCACTTCCACTCCAGCAAAGCTGGTTTGCCGTTTATCGTTCGCGTTAAACGGGGAAATTCTCACTAAGCGATGAGTGCCTTTCTCCATCTTGAGATAGCCGTAGGCATATCGCCCATCAATTTCAAGCGTTGCGGATTTAAGTCCGGCTTCGTCACCTTCGGAAATTTCCATCAGGTGGACTTTGTAGCCATGCGCTTCGCCCCAGCGGGTATACATTCGCAGCAGCATTTCTGCCCAATCCTGAGCATCCGTTCCACCTGCACCTGCATTGATCGTTAGAACTGCACCCTTGGTATCGTAAGTTCCAGACAGCATCTGCTGGAGTTCCCACTGATCTAGATCGCGCTTTAGCTGATCGGTCTTGGCTTCGGCTTCTTCGAGCAGAGATTGATCAGATTCAAGTTCGAGAAGTTCGATCGTCGCTTCCGCATCTTCAAGATCTGATTTCCAGCGATCGAACTGTTCGAGGTGCGATTTGTATTCGTTTAATTCTTGTAGCGTGCTTTGGGCATTGGTTTGATCGTCCCAAAAATCAGGTTGAGACGCGACTTGTTCTAGGTCTTGAATTTTGGCGGTCAGGGCAGGAACGTCAAAGATAGTCCTGGGTTTTACCCAGGCGCGACGTGAGCAATTCGACATCCCGTTTGAGCGAGGCAGTATCCATACCGTTTGACACTAAGACAGCATTCTCGATTGTAGCGATTGGGGCGCAGATTCAACCGTCTTTCTCAGCAAAGTCGAGGCGATCGCTAATAAGTGTTCTGGCTCGATCGGTTTTGCTAAGTGGGCTGCAAATCCAGCATCAGCGGCACATTTTTGGTCGGCTCCACCTGCATACGCCGTTAGCGCGATCGCCGGAACTTCAATCGATCGTGCCCGAATTTGTCGCAGCAGTTCATATCCGTCTATTTCTGGCATCCCAATGTCACTCACCAACAGATCAATTTGAAGGTTGCTGAGTTGTTGTAAAGCTTCTTTGCCAGAGGAAGCGCTAAAAACTGAGGCTCCTGCTGCTTGTAGAACAAAGGTGGCTAAGGCGTTAGAGTCACGATCGTCGTCCACTACGAGAACGCGATAGCCTTGCAGCGAGAGTTCAATTGGATGGGCTGGATGGGCTGGATCAAGCGCTCGATCGACGACTGGCAGTTTCACCGTAAACGTTGCGCCTTGCCCTTCACCGGCGCTGTAGACGCTGACAATTCCGCCGTGTAGCTCCGTCAAATAGCGCACGATCGCCAAGCCCAATCCCAATCCCCCAAACGATCGCGTCGAAGAGCTATCTTGCTGGCGGAAATAGTCAAACACAAACGGCAGGAAGCTGGATTGAATCCCTCTTCCGGTATCACAGACTTGAAGCCGGGCAAAGCCATCTGCCTCAGTGAGCGAAACGACGATCGAGCCGTTTGCAGGCGTAAATTTCACCGCATTTGATAGCAGGTTCCAGACAATTTGCTGGAGTCGTCCGCCATCGCCGATCACAGGTTTTACAGCCTCAATCCTGGTTTCAATTTTCAGGGATTTTGCATCCGCTGCGAGTTGAACAGTTTCGATCGCAGCAGAAATGGTTTCGGCTAAATCGACCGCCTCTTGCGCCAGGTTTAGCTTCCCTTGCAAAATCCGCGAAACATCGAGCAAATCGCCAATCAGTTGAGTTTGCAGCTTGGCATTGCGTTCGATGGTTTCGAGCGCCTTCTGCGTTTGATCCGGGTTACATTTGCCCGATCGCAGCAAGCTGACCCAGCCCAAAATCGGATTCAGCGGCGTTCGCAACTCGTGGGACAACACCGCCAGAAACTCATCTTTGAGCCGATTGGCGCGTTCTGCCTCTTGGCGGGCAAGCTGTTCTTTCAGCAGAATGCGGTAGCTTTGCTGCGCGTAGCGTTCGCGCTCTTGTTCGAGTCGGACGCGATCGGAGATATCCATCACCATGCCGCTAATTCTGATTAATGCGCCGGAAGCATCGCCGCAGGCAGTTCCACGGTCTTCAACCCAAAGAATCTCCTGATTATCGGGGCGAATCAGCCGGAAGCGCGACACATAGTTTCCGTCCTCCTGAGTGATAGCCGCCTTGAGAACTGCGAGATGATTGGGCAAATCTTCAGGATGAATCAGCGATCGGGCCATTTGGCTTGTGGTAATTAGATCCACAGGCGCAATGCCCAAAATCTCAGTTGCATTACTCGATTGCACTGCTTCATCGGTTTGAGCATCCCAATGCCATGCCACCATTCGACCCGCAGAGAGCGCCCCTTTTAGTCGTTCTTCGCTTTGTCTGAGAGCGATTTCAGTCTGCTTTTGCTCAGTAATGTCGGCAATAAACGCTGAAACGCCTGCGGGAGTTGGATAAACTCGGTGTTGAAACCAGCAATTCCAGCTAGGGTAGAAAAACTCAAACTCTGCGACCTTCTGATCTCGCATCGCTTGGTGATAGCAATGATACATTTCACTCCCCACCAAATCGGGGAACATCTCCCAGATACAGCGACCTAGAAAAGCGTCTTGGGTCAGTCCAGCGAGATCCAGTGAGGCTTGGTTGTTGTAGACATAGCGCCAATCCTGGTCAAGCACAATGAACCCATCCCGAATGCTTCCCAAAATGGTTTCAACCTGAGCTTGAGCAACTTCGGCTTGCGATCGCAGCGATCGTTCGCGATCTGTCGTTTCTTGCCGTAAGCGCGACAGCCTCAGCGCTGATTCAACTCGCGCCATCAGTTCCCGCGCCGAAAAGGGTTTAACTAAATAATCATCAGCTCCGGCTCCCAAGCCTTCGACGCGAGCTTCTTCACCTGCCCGCGCCGACAGCAGAATGATTGGAATATCCTGCGTTTCCGGTTGCGATCGCAATTCTCGTAGCAGTCCGAAGCCGTCTAAGTTCGGCAGCATCACGTCACTCAGAATCAGATCAGGCGCAGAGCGGCGAATCCGATTGAGCGCGTCTCTGCCATCGATCGCAGTTTCAACCGAATAAAACTGAGTCAGTAAGCCTTTTAGATAGTCTCTGAGATCCGCATTGTCATCCACAACGAGAATGCGAACGGAACAACTCGAAGCCTCAGATTCAGAAATCGCAAAGCCATCATCTTCAATCTCGGTTTCGATAGTCCAGCGCAATGCTTCCTGCACAAACGCATCGACTCGAACAGGGGTGGATTGGGGAGGTTGATCTTCAACTTGTTCTTTGGGTAAATGAGCATAACCCAATGGGATCTCCACCGTAAAGGTTGTCCCGATACCCACTTGACTCGCTACCGAGATCGTCCCTCCATGCTGATCGACTAACTCTTTCACTAGCGCCAGTCCAATTCCTGAACCTTCATAACTGCGCGATTGCGTTCCACTCACCCGATGAAATCGCTCAAACAATTGTGGCAATGCTTCTGGGGGAATTCCTACACCCGTATCGCGAACGCTGAATACAATAGATTCACCCACGCGACGCAGCAACACTTCAATCTCACCCTCAAACGTAAACTTAAATGCGTTTGAGATCAGATTGAGCACTATCTTCTCCCACATTTCTCGATCGACATAGACCTGGTCCTCGCCTTCACACTGGACAATGAACCGCAGTCCGCCGCGCTCGATCGTGGTGCGAAACACACTCGCTAACTCGGCTGTAAAGGTCGATAGCTCGATCGGATGGTAGGTCGCCTGCATTCGTCCCGCTTCAATCCGCGAGAAGTCTAGCAGCGTATTCACCAGCTTTAATAGCCTTAAGCCATTTCGATGCACGGTTTCTAACTGCGATCGATGTTCTAGTGAATCCAGCCCCAAAACTTCTTCGAGCGGATTGAGCATTAATGTCAGCGGTGTCCGAAATTCATGTGATACATTGCTGAAAAACTCAGTTTTGACGCGATCAAGTTCGGCTAGGGCTTCGACTCGCTTTCGTTCCATTTCATAAGCATCAGCATTGGCGATCGCAGTTTCGATATGCCCCGCTGCCATGCGGAAGAAATTACGGTAATCGTTATCGCATCGCCGCCCCGGATTAATTCCAACCACCAATAGTCCGCTGAGAACTTTTTGCCCCGATGCCCACAGCGGTAAAACGATCGCCTGCTGAAGCGGAGTGGCTAACACTCCCACCGGAATCGCTTCAAATTGTTCCGCTAAATTCTCAATCCATTGCGGCTGACGCTGATTGATTACCGTGTCTAGCTGCCAGAACGAATCAGACTGAGCATCGATCGGCAGCGGAGGGGCTGTTTCCGTCTGCGCTTGTAGCACGGCACCCCCAGCCTCGATCGTGTAAATCGCAGCAAAGGGAATGTCCGCTAGATTATTTCCCAAAGTGTCGATTGTCGCTTGGCAAGCTTGAGCGATCGTTCTTGCTTTTCCTGCTTGTGCTGCTAAATCTCGCAGTGTTGCCAGTCGGCGTTCCCCGATTACACGCTCAGTCGTCTCCGCGACCGCCGTAAACACGCCTTCGACCTCGCCTGTTTCAGACAGAATCGGGCTGTAAGAGTAGGTATAGTAAGCTTCTTCTAGATAGTCGGAGCGCAAAATTGGGATGAGCAAATCATCTGCCCAGGTTGCAATTCCCGTCTCTAATACGCTGTATAACTGCGGCCCAACAATATGCCAATTCTCAGAAAAAATGTCTTCTCCTGGACTCCCCAACGCTTTCGGGTGTCGATTTCCCAGCACTGCTCGCCAAGCATCGTTGTAGAGCAAAATTAATTCTGTGCCCCACCAAATCACCATCGGGAAGCGGGAGTTTAAACAAATACTCACTGCTGTCCGTAGATTTGACGACCACTGCTCGATCGAACCTAATGGAGTTTCTGCCCAGTTGTGAGATCGCATTAACTGCGCCATCTGGGTTTTTCCCGGAAAAATTCGAGCAGACAACTCAGAGCAAAATTCGGGGGTCATCGTCAATTTAACCTCTGTCCGCCTAGATCTCATGCTGACGATCCTCAGACAACGATCGGCGGCGCGAATGTACCGGACTTTGATTATTGTCTACACAACGGTAGATCCCCAAATCTGTCATAAGAGCGATTCTGGATTGAAAATAAAATTCGTAGAAAATACTTCTTGCCTGCTCTCCCGATTACAGAGTTTCTGGCTTAATCACTCACACTGCAAATTTTTTGCGATCGTCGCTCCGAAGTCATCCCTCGATCCCGTGTATTACCTCTGATAGCACGATCGCCTGATTGCCGGTTTAATCAGGTTTCGGTGGAGCTAAATTCTAGCCCTGTCACGATCCCACTCTAGAAACAACAGAGATAGGATCAGGGATAGCTTGGAACCCTTCGAGTATGCGCTTCCGTCATGAATAAAAAACTCTATTCTCTTATGCGCTCTCCCCTAAAGCTGATCTCCTCGATCGCCCTAATTAGCGCCCTGTCGTTGATGACGGGCATCCCCCTGCTACAAGCCTCCGCCGCCCCCATACGCGCCACCACTGAACTGCTTGATTATGCCTACCCCAAGTCGCTGAATTGGCGAGTCCGGCGCGACCTCGCTCGACGCATCGGCATTCCAGCCAAAGATTTGCGCGTTACCGAAGCCCAGCGCCAAACCTGGAAAGATGGCTGTCTCGAACTGTCTGCCCCCGATGAGTTTTGTACTCAGCAATTAGTCGAAGGGTGGCGAATTGTAGTCACGCATAGACAGCAACAATGGGTGTACCACACGGATGCTCAAGGACAATCGCTACGGCTAGAGTCGGGCGATCGTCCCCTGCCGCGCAACGTCATTTTTCGATCGCAGTCTTCCGGGGGATTTGCCGGACAGAATTATGAAACCGTGCTGTTCACAGATGGTAGGATGCAGCAGAAGATCACCTTCGTAGGGGGTAAAAATGCTCCTGTTCGTACTTGGCGCGTTTCGCCTGAGAAAGTCCAGCAGTTTCGTCAACTCCTAGAGCGCGAACAGTTTCAAAGCTTTAATCACAAAACCTATCCTGCCACCGCCGGAGCGGCTGACTTTTTTGTGGTGCGACTGAGTAGCCCGATGGGAACCGTCGAATACGCCGATGTCGCCCAAGACAAACTACCACGATCGCTCAAAACCATCATTCAAGCCTGGAATTTATTACGGTAGAGGGATAGATTGAGCTTTTGTTAGTTTTTCTGGGGCTTCCGGGTACGTTTCCTAAAGACTTTTACACGGGATTCCGAGGAGTTGCATGAGGCGGGAATTGAACCCCAAGCTCAAGCTGTTAATCGTCGACGATGAGCCAGATAATCTCGACTTGCTTTACCGTACCTTCCGACGGAATTTCGAGGTGATTCGGGCAAAAAGCGCGATCGAGGCGCTCAAAGTTCTAGACCAGCAGGGCGAAGTCGCGATTATTATCTCAGACCAGCGAATGCCCGAAATGCTGGGGACTGAGTTTCTCAGTCGTACCGCCGATCGCTTCCCCGATACGATCCGGATTGTACTGACAGGATATACCGATGTAGAGGATCTCGTTGATGCCATTAATTCGGGCAAAGTGTTCAAGTACATCACCAAACCCTGGAAGCCTCAGCAACTGCAAGTCGTCGTCGAGCAAGCCGCAGAAACCTACCGCGTTCTCAAGCAGCGCACTGCCGATCTGCGCCGCGCCCTCCGTCGAGAATCTTCGTTTAATGCCATCACTACCGCCATCCGCGAATCTCTTGACTATCAAAACATGCTGCAAACGATCGTCGAAACGATCGGAATCACGTTTGAAGCAACCTGCTGTATTTTGCATCCGGTTGAAGGCGATGTCTTTCGATCGCACTCGGCAATTTACTGCACTGAGTATGTTGCCTATGACACCTGCCAGGACGATCGCGCCTCCAAACTGGTGCAAGAGGTCTTTCGCGATCGAGCTGTACGGCTCGAAGACGAGCATTCGCCCCATCTCGTCTTACCGCTAGCTTATCAGCAGGAACTACTAGCGATTTTGTCGCTGCACCGAGCGATCGCAAAACCGATGTGGTCGAGCGAAGACATCGAACTGATTCAAGTCGTGGCAGAGCAAGCTGCCCTAGCGATTTCCCAAGCGCGGCTCTATCGCCGCACCCAACAGCAAGCTGAGCAAATTCGCGCCGAGTTAGCCGTTGCCCGTCAGATTCAAACGAACCTACTCCGGCAGACCTTACCAAGCTCAGACAAGCTAAAAGTGCAAGCCTGTTGCCACCCTGCCCGCGAGGTAGGAGGCGACTTTTTCGAGGTCTATCAGCATCCCCAAGGCGACCTGTGGTTAGCCGTGGGCGATGTTTCTGGCAAAGGCGTTCCTGCTGCTCTATTTATGGCAAGCGCCATTTCAGTGCTGCGGCGAGAACTGTCTCAGGAACCCCCCCCTGATCCTGATCAAGTAATGCGAAACCTAAATAGTATTCTTTCAGAAGATTTAATGGGAACAAATTGTTTTATCACAATGGTTTTAGCCAGATACACGCCTGGTACTCATCAGCTTGTCTACGCCAATGCGGGACATATCTACCCCGTGGTTTGGTCAAAGCGGACGATCGCATCCAATTGCGACCCAACTTATCTCAAAGTGCGAGGTGTCCCTCTGGGAATTTTGCCAGACTGGAAAGCCGCCGCAGGACAGTTAACGCTAACGAGTGGCGAAGTACTGTTGCTTACCAGTGACGGCATTACCGAAGCCACAATCCGATCGGACGATCCATCGAGCTCCTTGATCGCGTCAGCCGGTGCAATGCTGTGCCAAACCGGACTTTGGAAGTTACTCCAACAAGCCGGAGAGCGCCTGGATCTCAAGCAGCTTCTAGCCCAAGTTCAAGCTCACAACTCAATTCAAGAAGACGACCAAACGATTCTCTCCCTGGAGGTTTTGTGACCATGCGAACTGAGCTTCATGTTCCAAGCGACTTAAAGTTTTTAGGGGTGGTTGAGCGGTGGCTGCTCGATACCTTGGAAGCTGAGATTGGCAATCAGGTAGATTGGTCGCGCCAGTCGAGTCGGCTTCGGTTGGCGCTCGTTGAAGCCTACTCGAACGTTGTGAGACACGCACACCACAACCGACCTGATCTACCTGTGATTTTGCGTTTGGAGTTGAAGGGGCGGGATTTGGCGATCGAGATTTGGGATCACGGACAGGGGTATGACCTCTCGACTTATCTTGCACCCTCGCCCGAAGCGATGCAGGAGCATGGCTATGGCTGGCTGATTCTAAATCGGCTGATGGATCGAGTGGAATATCAGCTACAGGTGAATGGTCGCAACTGTTTGAGGCTGCAAGCAAATTTGATGGAAGACCATTCGACCCAGCACTCTCATTGTTCTTGAGCAGGGCACAAGGGTAAAAAGCATACACAGCAGAAGTTTTAGGCGTTCTCAATAGCGAGGATACCGATATCGTACCAATGAGTGAGCCTAGTTACTAGAGTTATATATTTCTTGTAAAAGTAGTAACTAATAGTAACTCTAGTAACTAGGCTATAAGATTCCTTACTGCTATTGGGTTTCAGAAGTTACTACTTTTTGAGATGAACAGTAACTAATGGTAAGTAGATGGTAACTTACCTCTCTCACGCAACTACGAACATTAGATCCTTTCCATGATTTCAGCGATGTAGAGTCAAAAGGGGCATCCTAAATCCATCCCTTAAGAATCCTCTAATGGAAGAAACGCCCCTAGATTTGATGCTGAGTTCCGATCCTGCGATCTCCCCAATGCCGATCGAGGCTTGGATCGTCCTGCTGTTGATGCTTGCGTAAGTAGCTTGGGGATTTCTGTCGGAGCGTCGGGATTCTCTATAGTTCCAAGCCTGCTATCGATTTCTCACTGGCATCCCATAAAGCTTTAGTGTCCGGAGTGTCGCACTGAAACAAGAAAGCCCAAAGATCCCTCTCCTAGTGCGGGGTAATCCTCGATATCCAGGAATATGCTCATACCTCCTTCTGCGAAGACCCAAAGCGCAGACAGGATCAAGGCAATGGAGAAACATTGATGAAAGGCAAGATCAAGACCGTTTTAGCTGTGTTGGCACTTCCCGCTATTTGGGCACTTGGAGCAAAGACGGGTAAAGGAAAGCTGTTTCGATGTTTGCTCGCGCTGTCGCTTTATTATTCCCCGGTGGCGATCGTTAAGAGTGTTGTTGCTCCAGATCACTCCATAGAACAGGCTTCGGTAACTTCTCAATCGGAGAACAAAGGACAGGCTTTTATCGATGCGTTTCAGTCTCAAATCAATGTACGCAAGAGGGGAGGGCATTCTACAGAATATGCAGAAGAGGTAATAGGTGCGTGGACTAATCGGTTTGTTGATCGAGATCGCTCAATCAATGCAGCATATCAAAATGCTTGCTCTGAACTTGCTGAGTATGGCGGGGATGCTCAGAAGATTGGGGAACTTGCCTATCGCGTGAACGGCTTCCAAAGAAGTCTTGATCAGTATGTTGTGTACAACCAAATTAAGTTTGATGCTGCAAATTCTGTAGGATGCCCACTAACACCCCAGGATCACCCCTAGACTTCTCCGACCATCCTTGGAAAAAATCCCTACTGATCTCGGCATCGCTGATTCTGGCATTCATTTCGGTTAGGGTTTCGGCTGGAATCCCAGTAGACCGATTCAAGGGAAGTCCTAATCGTCGTAAGCGATTCGCATACACCGTAGAAGTGTCGCCCTCGATTTTGCCCATGAGTACCCCAAAGTCGGAACTATCGCGCCTCTCGGAAATCCTGACGGTTAGATTTCCCCCAAGCGATCGCAACCTCCTAAAGTCCGTTTGTCGTCAAACCTCGCAAAGTGAGGCGGATATCCTACGGCAAGGTTTCAAGCTTTACGTCTTGAAGTGCCAAATGGAGAACCGCCTGATCCAATCCGCACATCAGAAAGGCATCTCATACCCAATTGTTAATTGATCAGAGGAAAATCTAAAATGGCAAGACTTAAGGCAACCGTTCCGAACCTCCGAGAAGGCGTACCCGATGAGAAAGTTCTCAATCGGTATGCTCTGAACGATGGAACTTTTCTCGATCTGACTCAATGCACCGTATTTATCTTCAAGGAAGGGCGATACATCGCGATCCCAGAAGCGCAGATCTCTAGCTTCCGACCACAGGAGCAAATCGATAATTTCTATAGCTGTCCGAAGCGGGAAGAGTTGCGATGTGCGGAGGTTGACTAATGGAGCTTACAGATCAGTTTCAGGAACAGCTTAAGAAATCCATCGCGGAAGGTCTAATAGAAGTCGCGCAGAAGTTAGAGCGCTCCCAAGCCGCAAAACAAAAGCGACAAGATGCGGCGATCGTTCTTGCCCTCACCCAGTAATCCCACTAGAAAAACCACAAGCGCGTCCTGCTAATCGTTGAGACTTGGAAGAATCACCCAGAATTCCCAGGTGAAGCCCTAGCGCGACAGACTGAAGAATTACTTGAACTTCTGCGACTGTAATAACCCTCTCCCGTCCTCATATTTTGCACCAGAACAATCCCAAGTAAGACCGTAAGATCTACTTGGGATTTGTCTTGAGACTATTCATAAGGTCTGTCTCATGCTCAAGTGTTTATATACTTACGAGTTTGAATAACAAGCAGATTTTGAACTTCTGCGCGATGCAATGTGGTTTGATCGAGGCTGGATTGCGATTGCGCCAAAGACAACGGTTCAGCGTTGCATCTGCCACTTCGTTTTTCAATTTGGTATCAAATCTGTCTGCCATCAATTCAGTCCGTATCCGTTCTACTCATTTCATCCTTAAGAATCAAGATCGTATTTCTCCCGTTATTCACCATCACTTTAGACCTAGCTGCTGTTTTAGTGCGATCGGCACGTTTCTCGCTGTGTCTAAACCTTGCACTCCTTCCCAGTTTGTCCCTTCATTCCAAGTGATACCGGAGAGGTTGGCTCTGGAGAGGTTGGCGCTGGAGAGATTGGCTCTGGAGAGGTTGGCGCTGAAGAGGTCGGCGCTGTCGAGGTTGGCGCTGGAGAGGTTGGCGCTGGAGAGGTTGGCTCTGGAGAGGTTGGCGCTGAAGAGGTCGGCGCTGGAGAGGTCGGCGCTGTCGAGGTTGGCGCTGTCGAGGTCGGCGCTGGAGAGGTAGGCGCTGTCGAGGTTGGCTCTGGAGAGGTAGGCGCTGGAGAGGTAGGCGCTGGAGAGGTAGGCGCTGAAGAGGTCGGCGCTGGAGAGGTTGGCGCTGGAGAGATTGGCGCTGGAGAGATTGGCGCTGAAGAGGTCGGCGCTGGAGAGGTTGGCGCTGGAGAGGTTGGCGCTGGAGAGGTTGGCGCTGGAGAGGTTGGCGCTGTCGAGGTTGGCGCTGTCGAGGTTGGCGCTGGAGAGGTTGGCGCTGTCGAGGTTGGCGCTGGAGAGGTTGGCGCTGTCGAGGTTGGCGCTGGAGAGAAAAGCACCCACGATCGAGCGAAATTCTCTCAATGCTACACAATCGCCATAGCTGATAATCTTCAGCAAGCGGTGCATATAGTCCTCTCCCTCCGCAATCTGCCCACTCGGATAAAACACAATCTTCTCTTTCAGGTCATCTCTCACCTGAGCATAGCGGTGCAACTCCAATAGCAGAATCATTACATTCAGTCCTGCATAAACATCAACCTGCCGAATTCCCAGCGGTTTCTCTTGATCCGGTAGCTGTTCTCGAAGCAGGCGCATCTTTTCCTGCGGTAAGTTCTTACCTGGAAGTGCATCAATAAATGTTCCCTCACACCAAAGCTCATAGAATGTATTTAACCGCTCGAATAGTTCTTCGGGCTTAAACTCATCACCACTTCCGCTCAGTAAAGCCATCAAAAATTCCACAATCTCTACACTCAGAACAGGCGAACCGAGCAAATCATAAATCTCTTGATATAGTGGATCATTTCCAACATAAAACGGATCAGGTTTAATGCCGGGTGCTGTCCACCGCACGATCGCATCTCTCAACCGTTCTGCACACAAAAACTCACCAAAACTCTTATGTGTAAACTCAATCGATCCACCCTTATCCCCTGATGCAGGCTTAATGTAAAACGCAGTTAAAAGACTATTGAGCGCTTTTGCTTCATCGGTTGCGGTTTCTTGTCTCGCTTTTTGCATCAATTTTGCGATCGGGTTATTCGCATCTTTGATACAGCGCTCCTCTAGCATTCTCAGCGGTGCATACTCATTTCCCGCCTGCACCACACACAAAGCCGCCTCAGTCAGAAATCGTCGCAACTCTTCAGGTTCCAATCCCGTCAGCCTAAAATTCTCATTCTCGCGCTGTTTATCCAGCACCCATTTCACCGCTTCATCATAAATCAGCACCTTAGCATCAATCTTTTTCTCGGTCTGCAACATTCCAGCATCTAAGCGCTGTTCTCGATGCAACCTCGCCAGCAAGTACAGCAACAACGGTTCCCGCGCCAAATCATCGTTCACTTCTTCCGGACAGCCTTCAAGAAACTGAGAAAATTGATGCGCTTCCTCGCTACCAAACTGTTGCGCCCACTGACTGATCCATCGCTGCCGAATCGAATCATCCATCGGTTGAATCGCAACCCGCGCCAAACTCTTCGTCTGTGTAATCAAGCGATCGATCCCTTGCAAAGAAAGCGGTCGCCCAGTAATCACAAACCGATGGTGTGAATTGCGCTGAAAGTCCTCAACCTGCTGCAAAAACTCTTTCAGTCCTCCGCCAGCACGTCCTTCGAGCAACAATTCATCAAACCCATCCAACAAAAACAAAAACCGAGTATTGCGATCGGTCAACCAGCTCGAATCACTCGTAACAAAATCCCAAGTTTCCAGATAATTCTCTAAGGTCTGCGTCAGATTGTTCTCTAAAGCCCTCAAATGTCGCAGCCGAATCACGATCGGCATATAACTCGGATACAACTTTCGTCGCACTCGATCGCTAAACATCCGGCAAAACACACTTTTGCCCCGTCCCGCTTCCCCTTGAATAAACAACACTCGCCCCTGCTCTCTCGGATCAAGCAATTGCTGTTGCGCCCAAGTTTCTAAATCGATAGGTGGAAAATTCTTGATCTCTTTTCCATCTTGATCCAGCAATTGCACTTTTAATCGAACATACAGATCCTGAAACGTCAGACGCTCCTCATCAAACACCTTCTCTTCCGGCTTCGATGCGATTTCTCTGGCTAAGTAATCTTCTAAGCTCTGAATTCGCTCTAAAACCGCTTGTCCACCCAATCGATAGAGTTCTGCCAAAGGCTTGAGTTGATCGGCTGCTTTCGCAAGTTCTTCACCCAAAATCCGAGGGACTGTCCGAGACACACGATCGCACAATAATGCCGCTTCATTAATTGCAAGACCCGCATCTTCAAGCCGCACTTGCAGAACTTGATTCAATGCACCTGCCAAGTCCGACTCCTGAAAACTCACGATCGCTCGTCGTGCATCTCGATCGCTAATCTCTCTTTCAGCTAATCCCCGAACCCGTTGACTCACCAATGCTGAAACCTGCTTTTCCCCAATTCTGGATAACAGAGTTTGATCACCCGCAAGCTGTACTTTTAAGCTCTCTAAATACGCTGCTTGCACTAACAACACAACGCACTCCTCCAGCGTCGGGTCTTTCTTGGTCGCTTCGCAGACTAGATTCAGCAACGTCACCGCGATCGGAGCAAACGGAATCGCATCTTTCACAATCCGCGCTAAAGGTGAATTCAACAGATCCAACAGCGAAGACATCTGTCCCACATAAGGCCTCAGCAGTGCGACATCTGCCGACTTCTCCTTCATCGTCTTCGCCAACTCCAAAACTGCTTTCGCTGACTCAGCACCCGTTTTTGTGACCTCAACCGTTTGCTTATTCACGATTCTTGCCAAAAACGATCCAATCTTGGTTGCCATTATGAGTTGCCTGATCGTCATCGAATTTAGAATAGCGCGAGAAAAGTGCGACCGACCGATCAAACGCTTGAACCACAATAACAGTAACGTTAATCTCCCCCGCCAATAACAGACCGGTGCATCCAGCAGATTTGATTAACTCCCGGTGAAACTGCAAGCCAAAAATCATTAGGATTTCTAGGGTTGA
The DNA here is from genome assembly GCF_039962495.1 of Leptolyngbya sp. AS-A5. NCBI lineage: Bacteria > Bacillati > Cyanobacteriota > Cyanophyceae > Leptolyngbyales > Leptolyngbyaceae > Leptolyngbya > Leptolyngbya sp. AS-A5. The sequence goes on from NZ_JAMPLL010000007.1 coordinate 97,805, forward strand.
CTCTTCCAGCGTACCAAGGCAGCAAGGTATAGGTTTTAGGGACGACATAGGCAATCGGAGCGCGTAACGATGGATGAGTCCGACAGTTGACATTAGGATGCGCAGAATAGAAGCCATCGTACTTATCCTTACTGGTGTTGACCCGCTCGACCCATCCTTGGGTGTCTGATCCGTATAGCTTCCACCCCTCCTGATATCGTCTGATTTTGGCTTCCATTGGGTTCCCTTTCGATTTTTCTGAAGTGCTTTTAGGAGAGACAATCTCTAATTGCTTCCAAGCGTTGATCGTCCCGTTCCCGATGGGGACTTCAGTTTCACGGGTCTTATTCCCCTGCTCCTGTTGGTAAACGATCGAAACCTTGCCAGCCTGTTGAAGGCTCTTGAGTTCCGTCTTCGCCTCATCCGACAGTTTTAGCGCTATGGGAGTCGGTGAAGCACCAGCGCCAGCCCCCCAACTAAGATTCTCTCGTCCATATACACAGAAGCGATTCACGTCTATCTCAGTGAGTTCATAAGACTGTCCATTGATCTTGATGAAAAATTTCGCAACTGGCTGTCCTGTCAAAGTCCATCGATCAGACCCTTGAGGCTTCCAATAAACAGAGAAGAGAAGACCTTCCGAAAACCAACTCGAAAAATAAAGCTTATCTGTAGCCTTTCCTGAGAACATACCGGAAAACTCGTCTGTGTAGTCTCGATCGAAAACGACATTCTCTAGACCACCACGATCATTAACAATGCGGACGGGTTTTCCATAAGAGAGGTTTTCGTTGGGAGTAATCTGGCAAATACTTGGAGCCGATGGCGTATTATCAATTACTCGTGTCTCCTCTGCCCTCGTAGAACTTCCCCAAAGCGCGATCGCTAAACCTAAAGATGCTGCTATCGTCCGTCTCATGCTGCCTTTCCGCTACTCAAAACACACGAATATTAATCATGTGCTGTTGAGTACATCTGGAGAAAAGCTACGGATTCACAAGATCTTCATCGCTACGCTTAGACTTTATCCGGAACTTCTGCCGATTCCACAGAAGTTCAAACAGATCAAAAACGTCTAAAACTTGCTCTACACAGTTGTTCTAGGCGTTTTTCTATTGGATTAAATTAGAATCTCAGTCTCACGGATTTACTAGGGCTGTAGCCGTCATACTACTCGTGCTACAAACGCTGATTAATCCAAATTTAGTCCAGCGATGTAGTACGGGATCTAAGACTCAGATTAAGACCGTGAGACAATCTAAAAATAACCCTTCTAAACTGAGTATGCTAGCATCACGAACATCCTGACTAAGTGATGTTTCTATTTTCATGAATCGCAAATTGAAGCCTCGTCTAAAACGCCTTTATGAAGAGATCCTAATCAAGCTATTTGTTGATAATACATTCTTGTACAAGTTTGTTCATTGTCATAGACTGAGTTCCCGATCTTTCTTTGTAAGAAATCGGCAGTTCCATGTTTGTGCTAGGTGTACCGGGCTTGTCTCTGGATATGTAGTATCTCCTTTGCTATTGCTAGTGAATGATTATGCGTCGAAAATCTTCATCGTTTCTTGTACGGCTCTAGTTTTAGATGGGGCAACACAACTTATAGGATGGCGAGAGTCAAACAATATGCTCAGATTGTTTACTGGCTTTACAACTGGAGCAACCGCCTTAGCTTTTCTGTGGGTTTCTATCAGTCACCTCGTTCTAAGGTTACGTTGATAGTACCCTCTGTAGAACCTGCAAGGAATGCAAGCGGTAAGCACAAGCAAGCAAGGCAACAAGCGTTCCCTCCATTAAACTTTCCTTGTGTAATCGTTTCGCTTGCAACCCTCCATCCTTCAGCACCATGAGTTTGTAGTGCTTGCAACTTATCGGCTTGCCCTTTCGCGTTATTGGGAAACTGTAAGTTTTTATACTCTTTTGCCATATCTAAACTCTCAATGCTTACACAGCCTATCTGCTTTGTGGCTGGTATCTCAGGGAAATGATCGCTTGCTTCATCAGATCAAAACGATCCGGACATCTATCTCCATATAGCAAAATCCCTAGGATGAGCATAAGCACTCACTCTAGGGATTTTGTTATTTACCTCTACGGGTAAAAAGTTTACTTTTTTCGCTTCAGTGATGTTGCGAAGTCTCGGATCATTTGCTCGTCTAGTTCATCAATTGTGCATCGGTGGGCTTGCGCGCATTCCTTGAGAAAAGTTTGGGAAGCGATCGCAAGGTCAACGATGAAACTTTGTGCGGTGCTCAAGGTTTTCATGCTTCGTTTTCCTCTTGGTTTTGCATTGCTTCCCAGTCCGACGGGTCTTCCTCGTCTATATCTGGCATTTGTGTCCTGATCCATGAGATAGCCCCCATGAGATCTTTGGCTCCAGTATCAAGCATCTTCATTTGGCGCTCAATCTCCTCTCGAACGGCAGAAACATTACCATTGTGTTCTTCAAGCATGGTTGATAGGTGTGCTGCCATATCTGGTGTGTCGTCTGTAAAAGCAGGGATTTCGCCTTTTGAACTGCAATTGAGGAATTTGATCAGATCAGATCTTGCCAGGGATGCATCCACGTATTTTTTCAGCAAAGCTCTTAACGCCTTGATAGCTCTTTCCCGGTCGTCTCCGTTGTAATCAAGAGCGTTCCTCGCAAGATCCAAAGCGTTACTTCCGATATGTTCCGATAATTCAAGCAGGTATGCGGTGTCTTCACTGTTCATGCTTCAGTGTCCTCTTGAGCTTCACTCATAATCGTGTCCATACGCCTAACAAATTCCGCGTAATTGATGTCCCCGCTTTTCAGCATTGCTTTTGCTGCTAACCCGTACCGCAGTAGATCCTCGATCGTATCAATCTCGTTCCATCCGAGTTTGTCGGCTTCCTTTAGGACTGCCGTACGGATAGATCGAGAAATATTGTAGTTAACACGATCCGCGTCTTTCTTCTTACGTCCCACACTCGCAACCATAAAACCAGTCTCCAATAAACATTAAACGCTATTTCTAAAATCCTACACTGTTTTTCTGTTTATCATGTACATGATATGTATATGATAAATCTATGGATATCAGCAAAACCATAGGTAAATTTCATACATATCATGTACATGATATCTGTATGTTTGGGTTATAGTAGTAACAAGCGAGGGGAGAGACAACCCTAAGACACCCCGGAAACAGGGGGCGGCGATGAGCCTGCCAGAGACACCGGAACCCATAAGGGAACACAGAACCAACAAAACCGCATACGCCGCTATCTGGGAAGGAGACCGACTAGGGGACTCCAGAAGGGCACTACAAAAGATTTCAGAGATTGACCATCACTTACCGATGGCGATCCTCTGGATTCTCTCCAGAAATACAAAAACCGCCCCTACTGCCTGATAAACATCGGGACGGCTCAAAAGACATACGTATAAAGGATGTTCCCCAATGATAGTACAACCGGATCTCCAAACAAAAGCACCTCAGCCTACTTGCTCGCAATGTCGGGAATACGATCGCGGACTCTGCAAACTTCGGGCGCGTGCTGAGTGGGATAACTGCTACGTTTCACCGGAGCGTAAGCCCTGTCACTTTGCTGATCTTCTGCCGTTCTAGGCTCCCTCAAGAATTACTCAGATCGACTTGGTTAACCCACCCCTACAGGAAAGCCAACAAATGAACACCCAAGCAACCAACGGAGCAAATGCCATGAAATCGATTTTTGAGAACTATGTCGCGATCATCATCGGGGAGAAAGAAATCCCCTTCAAAATGCGGCGACAGGGACTTACGCGAGATCTCCTAAAGCGCTCTTTACTGATGTTCGCAAGCTACGGCGGCTCACGTCCTAAGCAACTGCTAGATCTTGCGATCGCGGGCAATGCTGATGCTCGAAAACTGCTAGTTAATGCAGCCTGTGACGGTTACGCGAGACAAGCACAGATAGTTCTCAAATCCAAACTAAAGGAATTAATCAATGCTTAAGCCCGGATCGTTTGTTCACTGGCGCGAGTGCCCCAGTCACCTAGAGAAATTCAGCCGCACTCAAGTTCTAGAGATTCAGGACGGGTGGATGCGACTCGGAGGGTTCAGCAATTGGATCAGTCTTGACCAACTTGAGGCAGTCCAACCCACACAGATCGAGCGGAACCGATGCAACGCTTACAACTCACCCATAACAGGAGAAATCGTATGAAGACCCCCGCAACAGTCCAAGCCGTGATTCTCGCGCTAACCGTAACGATTATTGGTTATGCGTTGCCAGGCGTGATCAGTATCGCTAAGTCGGTTCAAGAGACACTCCCAGATGATCGCCCAACAATCAAAGACTTCAGCGCTAAGCGATAGAAGCTGAAGCCGCCCAAGCTCTGACCCCTGGGTGGCTCTATCCCCCAACAACGTCAAAATCATTTGAGGATTTTTTAATTATGGCAAGTACAGCACTTGGATACCACGGAATTGGCTTCAACTCCCCCGCAATGAAGCTTACTGAGTCTTGCGGCGATCGTCTGGAAAAGATGGCGAGCGGCGACAAGTTGGGACTGATTGCAATTCTCGCGGCTTGGCTGGCTAACGACGACGAGGATTATGGACTCCCGGAAGCGATGTGTGAGATACAAATGACCGTTACCGAGCATTTCTATCTCTATGTTGCGATTTTGGCTGATCCAGAGAATCACATCAGCCCGGACGATGCTTTGAGCATGATTGCAGCGCTAACGGCTCAACTCAAAGGGAAGGTTTACGCATAATGAACATCGTCACCAAGAAAGTCGTTACCCGCTCTCTATTGGGACTTGCGATCGCTCTCGGTTGCATTGTCGATAACAGCAGAATCCTGAAGTTTCAGGCGGAGATGAACGAGAGATCAACCGCTAAGGCGGAAGCGCAAGCAGCGCAGACGAGCGAGGAAACGCGACTCACTAAAGCACAAGCCGACTCTAAGACCGCTTTAGATCGCGCTAAGTCAGGCTGCATTCTGGTTGTGCTGACACGAAACAATCGACCCGCCAGATTCCAAGAAGGAGCAAGGGTTTGGGATGCACAGACGTTCCCAAGCAATCCTAAAATTCCTCGCTTTGACAAGAACAAGAATCCGATCAATGGAGTTCAGCCGATGCCAGCCGGGGTGATTGTTTGTAACCAGTTTGGCGATACAGCGATCGTCTCTGAGGGCGGCTGGCTTAACGAAATCCGCAGAATCGAACCAAGCAAACTACAAGAATTTAGGAGCTACTTAAGATGAAGACTCAAGGCGCAAGCCAACAATCGAACGGAAGTTCCCAGGGTCATCAGACTTACAAATCTGCGGCTCCCAAGCGTAGCAATCGAGCGTTACTCAAACTTGCAGAATACAGCTTCTATGCCATTGCTGGTGTTTTAGCCTTCTTCAGCGCTTCCCCTTGGATCGAGGTAGGTCACGCGATTGGTTCTGAGATTGCAGCAACGAGACTTTATAACGCCTTGATTGCTGTTCCCTTCTTGGGTCTTGTCTTTGCGTTCCTGCGGTGGATTCTGATCAATGCGTTAGGTGCTGGACTCTGGGCGATCGTGAATGCAGTACAAATTGCTCCGACACTTCTGGCAGTTCCCCCAATCTATGCGGCGATCGTGGATTGGTTGAAGGCTCAAAAAGAACCAGACAGCGACAACCCCCAGATTGCGAAGTACCAGAAGAAAATCTCGGAATGGCTGCTGAATGTATTTAAGGAAATCGGCAAGTTTAGCGCCATCGCATACCTGATCGAACTTGTCGTAAACCTTGCGTACTTCGCTCCCTACGAGGGCGGATGGTCGGTTTTTATGAAGGATATGCCTTTGTGGGACTTGGACAAAATTCTCTATGTCCAGTTCGGCTTAATGGTTGCGAGTATCTGCGCTGTCGAGATTCTAATCCGGTTCGTCCTTGCCGTGTGGAGAATCTTCCGCGCTGTACGGGGTTAAGTTACTTTGCCGATCGACTGCCATCGATCGGCTTTTCTATTGTCCTTCTCACGGAGTCCCTACCCATGTCCCAACTCTCGAAGCACTCAGAACACCACGTCATCTGGACAATCGGCAACACCCGGATTGTAGACTCAGAACCGGATCAAGGCATTACCCCGACGATCAAGGCGGCTGCACTCGGAATAGCTGCGATTACAACTGCTCCGATTAGTCCCGTGATTGCGATCGCTTTAGCAGGATACGCAGCAATGAAGGTGTTTGAGTCTTTCCACTTTGCCGGGACAGATGCGGCGGATATGGCTAGAGAGATCTACAAAGACGTGAACGGGACTGAAGCCGAAACTGTTCCAGATGGATGGGTGCCAATGCCTCAATCTATCGATCAACCTACTAAAGCGATCTCACTAGTTGAGGATCGACCAACGCCGGTGGATGTTCCAGAACAAGCAGTACAGCCATCGGCGCGACCTACCGCGCTCTCCTGTATCGTGGCTGATCCCTATCAATCGAGAGCATTCTTTGGAGCGCAACGGACGGGTAAAAGCTATCTGGCTGCGGTTGCTTCTAAAGAAATTCACGATCATCTATCCTGCAAAATCTTCCATTTCAATCTGGCAAGCTTTGGCGATGAGGATTCTTACTACTGGAGCCACGCTGCTGAGTCGATTCGGGGGGACTTATCGAGCCTGGATACTTTCGAGGCTAAGGACGTAATCAAAGACGCGATCGCTTTAGTCAAGCGCTTCTATAGCACCCAGAACGCGATTCTAATTGTTGATGAGATTGCTTATCTCGGCAGTACATCTAATCAGCATGGGGAACTGCTTAAGCCACTTCTAACGCTGATTGCTGACAAGATTACAACGCTCTCCAGTAGCGGCAAGAAACGACAGCAAGCCATCTGGACTATCGCACCTGAGTTTGTAGCAGGCTCATTGACTCAAGACGCTAAAGCCGTCAAGAAACTAAAGCTCTGCTATGTGTCAGCGCATCCAGAGAAAACGGTTACATGGAACGGGCAATCGATCGGTTTTGATTGGGAACTGTTCCGGCAGATTAAAGCAAACTTCGAGATTGCTGATCCATCTGTTGTGCCAAGTGGTGATCGTATTTGCTTCATTGGTTCTGACTGGCTACCCGTTGGAGAGCTACCAGACCTAAAGAAAGGTACGACAGAAATCAGGGAGCGACTTGAGAAAAGTTGGCAAGCTTCTACTGAGGATGAGCCAAACCCATTCGATACTTTCATCAACTCGCTGAGTCACGAATCGCAGGGAGACCTAAAGAAATTTGTCGTGTGGCTGAAGAATCGGCAAGGTACAGAGCTAACCTACGACCAAGTTAAAGATTCATTCGCCAAAAATAACGGGGTGAATCGAGACAAAGCTACCCTAAATACGCTCATCCAAGTGGCAAAGTCGAAGCGTCTGATAGAGCTTTCTTCTAATAACAAATGGATGGTTAAGAGTATTTAGGGTAGCTAGGGTAAGCGGGGTGGGGTGCTTAGGGTAAACGGGGTAAGGCTTACCCTAGCGTTACCCCAAGATTTACCCTAAGATTTACCCTAACTACCCCTAGAATTTTACCTCTCTACAAATCTCTCTAATTCCTGCTAGGAAATACCCCAAGAATACCCCTAGTTAGTATTAGGTGAATCTAGGGTAAGTGGGCTTAAGGATGGTCTAATGTCCTTAAGCACGTGCTGATAAATAGGATAAAGATAGGTTGAAAACGGGCTGGAAACGGGTTAATATAGTTTTAGGCTGAAAACGGACTAAGAACGGTCTTATAAGAGGCTATTATCGGGCTAATAACGGGCTAACTAAACAAAGGAGCAGAAAGATGGCTGATCTAGGGACAACGCAACGACGCAAGCTGATCGTCGGGTTGGACTGCGGCAACGAGAACGAAAAGATCGTTTACTCGGTTGATGGTAAGGCGAAAACATTTGAAGTACAGCATCGATCTGTACTATCTGAGGTTGATGCTGACGACGACGACGCGATCAGTTGCGTAGCCGGTAGCAACGAGTGGAAGGGTAGATCGTGGGTTGCTTCATCGGGCGGCTGTAATGAACTGCGGACGATGAATGATGATCTGGGAAAGCCTAAGTTAATTCTCCCCTTGCTGATCTCTGCCATGTGGGATGTGTTGAAGGATGGAGATCAGCTTTATGTAGTGGCATCCGTTCACAACAAAGCGGCTCTAGGTGGAATGATCGGAAATGCTCTTACGGGTTGCCATAGCTTCACTCAAGGTAAAACTACAAAAGAGATTGATATTGTTGTGTTGTCGGTCGTGAATGAGGGAGTAGGGGCAATCCTGCAAGCTAAGGTAAACTCTCGCAGCAATCACCTTTTGGATATCGGTTGCGACACTGTGATCGCTTCAGTCTTTGATGGACTTAAGGCTCCAAAAGACTGCCCTCCCTACTTGATTAAGCGAGAGGGCACAAGGATGCTGATCAGTGAGTTTGCAAAGTGCGAGGCAGTCTCGAAGGCGATCGGCACTGGTGCAGTACTAACTTATGACAAGTCGAAAGCAATCATCGAAGCTTCCCCGGTACACATCCTTAAGGGCGCTTGCGGTCAAGTAGATCTAACCGTTGCACTACGGAATGAGGTTTATCGCTGGCTCAATGGGCGGATGGCTCAAGTAGATCAAATGATGGGTCATCACCTCGCTAAAGTTGATGGCAAGTTTGCGACTGGGGGAGCCTGCCGGATTAAGCTAGTTGCTGACTACTTAACAAACAAGGGTTACACCATCTTGGACGATCCGCTAATGGCAAATGCTAAAGGGCTGCATTCGTATGGCATGAAGCAGTACAGCAAGCTAAATCAGGAGGCTGCATAGGATGGCTCCCTCTGTTTCTCGTAAGCCTGCTGAGGCAAAAATCAGACCATACATTAGACAGTCGATCGTAGAAGCTGCGCGGCGTAAGTTTCCAAGCTTTGAGGGTTCCGATGCTGACTTTATCGAGTGGATTCTATCTTCGGTGAATGCTGGAGTTCTTAGCTTTGGAGGGCAATCACTCCAGCATTCAGTACCGGAGCAGATCGAAGCAGATCCACCAATAGATGCGAAAGGGGAATCGGAGCAAGCTGTAAGCCTGCTCGACGAAGAAGCGGACTAATCCAAGCAATCCCTAGAGAACAATCTCTAGGGATTGCTTGCATGTCGGAAACTTTCTAAAAGAAAAGGTGGATTGTTTTTTCTAAGGGTGGCAGAATCCTTGATGTTGGCACGGAGGAAGTACGGAAATGCTTAGATACGACTCACGGCTTGACCTAAAGCTGTCCCTGGGACAGAAGAATAATCTTAGGCAGATTGCGGATCAGTTTGAGTATGAGAGTCTTTCTGCGTTAATCCGAGCGATCGCAAATAAGCGGTTAATTGTAACAAAATCCTAAGCAATCATTAAACTTTTCCGCACAGAGTCTAGTGATTCATAAGATAATCCGATAGATAAGCTATAAAGGGTATCCCTTGATACAGAAAGACCAAGGGATAGACCGATTTCAGGCAGAGAACGTTTTAGAAGTGGAATCCACAAGCGAGGCAATCAAATGGATCGACACCTACTACCAGGAGCAACCGTTAGATTTTCGAGACCGTTGCTCGATCAACTGAACCGAGCCAAGGATGAGCTTGGGACTACCCGCAACGCGATCGTCATTGAAGCGGTTGAGTTCTGGCTCAACTCCCAAGCGAAAACCCCGACCTCTAACTAGAGAAAATCGGGGCGCATCAAACATTTGTAGAGGTAATTATGACACAACACGACACGATCAATCAGGAATATCAAGCCACCTACTGGCGACATGGCGAAGGTTCGGGTATCTCAGGAAGCCTTGATGTCTGTCTTCAGTTGTGGGACGTACACCCGCAATGGCTACCAGATCTGGCGAAGCTCATCAACCGACACGGCGTGATCGACATCGGAGATGACAATCTGGGTTTAACCATCAGCAAGGCGGATGCAACAGGCAGTACGCCCCCGTTTAAGATCTACTGGCGGCTAGATGGGCAACCCCGCAAGTACAGAGATCAATCCCCTTCTAAACCCCCGGTAAACCATTGCTCTCATTGCGGTAGCGCTAATCTACGGGTACTCAAGGGAAGGGCGCAACACGCAGCAGAGTTACGCTGTTTGAACTGCGATAGGCACGTCAAATGGCTCCCTAAGTCCGATCCTCGATCTCAACAGTTCGTACAGCAAGACTCTAGCATCGACTTTCTGAAGCGTTGTTTTGATGTCTAGATAGCAAAAAGACGAGAGCTTGCGACTCCCGCCTTTTAATTTCTTTTTCACGTCCAAAGTCCACCTTCTACGCGGCTAAGTCCGTATAAAACTATGGTACTTTCTCAAGATCGATCTGTCAAACAGGAAACCGAAACCGCTACTACTACGCCGTTTCAGGAGTCCGTAAGCACTTTTACTTATGGTGCAAACTTCGATGTTATCGGTAAGTGCGAGCCGCAGAACTTAAGTTATCCGGGCGCGTTCCGAGAAGTCACCGGATCAATGCAAGACCTCGCAGCACACATCAGTAAGGGTCATCCCTGGATGCCTGCGCTACTGAACGACGGGTCAAGAAGGCAGCAGTTCAACGCAAAGTTTGCTGAGGTACTCGGACTCGACATTGACGGCGGGATGAATATCGACGAAGCGCTTGATCATCCTTTTATCGGGCAGTTCTGCGGACTCGCAATTGAGAGCAGTAGTTCAACGCCAGAGCTTCACAAGTTCCGGTTAGTGTTCAGGTTAGACCAAGCGCTGATCGGATGGGAAGACATTAGACTCGCTAACGAATTTCTAAGCGAGATGGTGAAGGCGGCTGATAAAGCCTGCAAAGATGCGAGTCGCTTCTTCTTCGGAGCAAAGGATCGCGAACCCTTCCACATCAACGAATCGGCTCGACTCCCCGAAGACTTTCTTCAGCAGGCTAAGGAGTGGAGAGCGGATCAAGAGTCACAGGCTAAGCGAGAGTACGAGAGCGCTCAATCTAGCCGTCAGAGTCACCCAGAGAACGCATCAGACAACTTTGAACTGCTACGCGAGGCGCTGAAGTCTATCCGTGCGAAGACTTCCCCTGGTGACGGGAGATATCCTGAGTGCTTTTCGATCCTCGCTGGTTTGGTGCATGGGCTTGGTGCTGTGGATGCGGAGATCTTGGTTAACGAGTGGAGTCCGACCGTTCCTAAGTCTGGATGGGATGTTCCAAAGTTGATCGAGAGCGTTCAACGGGGGCACTCAGGACGTGAGGCTACTCTAGGGACTGTGTTCCACGTTGCCAAGATGAACGGCTTTAAGTTCCCCTCTCAAACAACCCGCAAGGCTCAAAAGCGAGTCGCTGAAGCAAGATCGGCAGAGAAGGCAGGCGAGGGAGGAAAGAGCTACGAGCAAGATCTTTGGAAGTGTCTCGACACTGTTGATTTTCAGATCGGTTACTGGAAGACCTACCAGATCGACCCGTCAGCCGAGTTTGAAGTAGATCGGATGATGACTCGCGCTAAGGAGTCCAAAAGCGTCAATCACGTAGGGTTGCGGGTAAACGAGAAGAATATTGAGTGGCAAGTGTTCGAGGTCTTTGTGGCAAAGGCTGACTTTGATTTCGAGGTGAATCGGGTACTCCAAGGGACGGACGGCGGCGGAATGATCCTAAGAGTTCAACGGATCGAGGGCACTAAGCTGAACTCGAAAGATGTCTACGTTCAGTCCGCAGACACGACTACAGCGAAAGACTTCATACTTGCGCTAAAGCGTGGCTACGGGCAAAACTTAACATCCACACTGAAAAACGAAGAGGTTCAAGAACTTCTCCAAAACCGTGAGGCGATCTACCGTCGAGACGGGGGCAAAACCTATAGATTAGCTGATCGGGTAGGTAAACAGGATTGCGGTACTTGGGTGTTCAAGAACTGTCAATTTAAGGCAGATGGAACCCTTACAGAAGAGAAAGAAACGCTAATTGTTTTTAACGATCGGCTTGGTCAGGAGGAGCAGATCCCATCACCTGAAATCAAGGAGCAAGATCCTGATGCCCTAAATCGGCTTGTTTTAGCGGTAGAGGGGTTCTTTGGTAAGGAAGGGGTCGGTCGCGTCCTGAAAGATCTCGGACAGGTTACAGCGATTCTCCACAGAGACGACATAATGAGACACCTAAACCATTTTCCGCAATCGTGGGTTTTTGGTGAGAAGGGAGCGGGTAAAACATTCTCTGCCACGATCGCGGTTTCACTGGCTGGGATGCACCATTTCACCGTCAGTAACTTTACAGTTTCAATGTTGTACGAGCGCTTTAAGTCTCTCGGATGCCTGCCTTTTCTCGTAGACGATCCGATTAAACCAGGTCGCAAACAACAGGACGCAAGAGAACAGCTAGAGAAACTCCTCTGGGACGCTTACAACGGTTTCGGTCGATTTGTGCGGGGGAATGACCAAACGCCCCACACCTGCGCTCTGTATACCTCAAACGTGGCAATCGGAGACGGAGCGAAAGCGCTGATTTCTCGGCTGCTTATGACTGAATTCCCAAAAGGAACCCTGAATAAGTCGGTAGAGAGAGAGTTGAAAGACGCTTACGAGAATGCTTCAGGCGGATTCTCTCAATTAGCGTCAATTCGGTACGATCACGCAGCATTTCGCGAGATCTGCGAGGAACTTAGACCGCTTATGGAGTCGGTAGACTCTAGGTTGATCGAAGCCCTAGCGCTCAACATCTTTTTCACGGAGAAATTTCTAGAGAAAGCCCGTTACGAGTTTGATTACAAAGGCTTCTGCGTGGATAATATCGCCACTCAAATGGCAGGGTACGAATCGACAAAAGACTCCCTGGAAGACTTTATCGAGAAAATGTCTCTAATGATTTCTGAGGGAGATGCGGGGCGCTGGAACTGCGTTGACGTTTCACCACGGGGAGGGGGGCACTACCTAGCGATCGACCTCGCTTCGGTGTGGCGAAAGTTTGAGCAACGGTACACGCCCAACTATTCACGGCAGTCTCTAAACGCGCTGATCCTAGCGGCTGGCGGACGTACAAACGAAAAGCAAAAGTTTGTACCGACAGAACTCGAATGTAGAGAGTATCTTCGAGCGATCGCGGAATTCAACCGAAGACCGACCGAAGAACAAGCCGCTGGTACGCCCCCAAGGGAACCAAGGAAAACCACTCCTCGGAACTGCGTAATGATTCCAATGGAGCTAGTTTTAGCGCAGTTGGACGAAAAAACCGAGATTGAACCGAAACCAGGAGAGGATCAGCAGGTTCAGGAAGAGCAGCAAACAACTCAGGAAGCGCAGGAATCGACACCTGATAAGGCTTTTAGACCTCCGTTACCAGAAGAATGGAGCCCAAGTGTAAACGATGCCGTCCTAGTAATGGATGGTCAGCAGTGGGACATCGCAATCGTGAGGTCGATTCCAGGAGAGCAGAGCTTTTGGAAAGTCGAGCGCGAGGAAACAGACGAGAAACCGAGCAAGCTTCTCACGATCTACAACCTTGAAGCGCTCCGACCGATGGAGGCGTTCGCATGACTCATACGTGGTTAACTCTAGCCGAGACTTGCGATCGCGCCAATGTTTCGGAGTCCACAATCGAGAGATGGATCAAAAACGGGCATCTGAGGTCAGGGATTCATTACGGTGGCTCCGGTCGGTTACGAAGATTTGACGCTGAGATGATGGATGCTGCAATCCGGTTTCAAGACGATCCACAGGCACATGAGCAGGTGATCGCGCTGAAGAGAAAACTTCTATTCGGTCGAAAGGCAGTCTAGTTACCAAGCCACTATTCAAGAAGTTACCGAGTTACCGATCTCGGTAACTTCTTTTGTTGGGGGTGACCGTCAGTCGTAGCAAGGATTTAGGTTTTTTGAATACGGCAAAAGAAGTTACCAGCTACTATCTCGGTTCCAATCAGTTACGAAACATGGTAACTTCTGAAATCCTTAAACAGCGGGCGTTTTGACCCCAAGTTACCATAGTAACCACAAGTTACGACGAAAACATACGCCTACCTTTTCACAGGTCTGATAATCGGGGGCGCTTTGTAGAACCCAGATATCGATCGAGCATCGTCCGGGGTCGGTTGCCTGCATATTTGGCTGCGGTTGCGATGTCGAGATTACCCGTAGAGATCTCATGACTCCATCTTGTGTGTCGCGTGTGATAGGGAGATCTGTACTCAATCTCTAGACGCTCTAGGGTAGGTTTCCAATAGGATCGCCTAAAGTTATTCCGATCTATGCGCTTTCCTTTTGGAGAAGGGAACACAAAACTAGACGACGCTGTTTCCTTTAATCTGAGTAGCAGTGACTGAATCTTAGGACTGAGGGGGACGCTACGCGCTTCGTTTGTCTTAGTAGTTTTTATCTTGTGAGACCGTAAATCGAAGGACTTAGCGATCCAGACTTCGGAGCAATCTTCACTCACCGATGCCCAATCAAGTGCTACAGCTTCACCGATGCGGCAACCCACACCCATTAGAAAGGTCACGAAGTCTCGGTAATGGCTATCCTCAAACGCCTCTAAAATCCGGTGGATTTCCTCAAGGGTAAAGGGCTTAGCAGATTCTCTAGGGTCTACGTCAACCCTAAGATCGAGCCAAGGATTAGACTTCGCAAGCCCTTTCTTGATCGCCCAGTTCCAGACGGCGCGGATACAGGTGAGATTCATATTTACTGTTTCACCGCCCTGTCCGCAGTCTTGCAGGTATCCCATGAACGCGACCGCTTTTTTCTCGGTGCAGCCATCAACGCTTAATTTTCCTTGGAACTTCAGAAGATGATTCCGTAGAGTTTTGTACCGATCCACAGAACTTGTCTTCTCTGGGGAAATAGTCTTGATGTATCTCTCCATTAGCGCATCAACGCTTAACGACGAATCGCTCCCGTAGCCGTGCTTGTACTTCCTTAGTGATGGGTCAAAGTTCCCGCTGGCGATATCAAGCTCGATCTGTCTAGCAAGTCTCTCGGCTGCGGATCGGTTTACTCCGTTCACGGCTCCACACGGAAGGGTGAAGCGCTTAGGTCGCTTCATTTCGTCAAAAGACTGCCATCTGAGGCGAAACCTACCGTCTACCTCACCGATCGCAACGCTGCCTTTAGGGGACTTATTAGGCATTCCGTAAACCCTCGTACCAATTTCGTACCAATTCTAGATTTAGAGGGACGTTTTCAGACGCTTTCAGACGGTCTTTATTGACATCGGCAGATCAGGTTATCCCATACCATAAACGGCTTGAATCCTTGATGTGGTAGTGTCTCAGGACTAACAGAGCGACAAATCATGCCCCTTTAGTCGCTCATTGTTCTTGAGGCAGTTGAAGGTCGATTTCTCCTTTGGTCGTAAACAGCGATTTCAGCACTTGGCGTACCGATTGGCTCCCCGCTTCATGCACCCAAATCAGCGGAATCAGTGCCGCAAACCTGACAACCGCAGATAACGCAAACAGTCCAGGCAGCCCCCCATACTGCACCAACTGAGCCAGAAATCCGCCTGCGGTCGTTCCCAAAGCACCACTCACTCCAGCGATCGCGGCTGCGAGTGCAAAATAAGTCGATTGATTCCGAACCGGGGCAATGCCCAGTTGAATATTGTTGTTGCAGAGGTCGATCGCTGCCCAAGTGCCCCCGCCGAGGATGTGCAGCAGCGGCAGCCACACCCAGAGCGATAACGCATCGGTTCCCGTCCCCAGCCAGAAGATCGGGGTCAACGCTACCAAAACACCAACGGTCAGCAGCAAAAATCGATTTCCCACACGATCGGCAAGTTTACCCCAGACGATCAGCATTAATAAGTTTGCTGCTGAAGAAAGACTGCTATAGATCGTCACCCAACTGACATCTAGCCCCAAGTTATCAAGCAGGTACAGGTTGAAAAACGGCGCACTCAGATTGACCGCAAACATCCAGGCGCTGAAGTAAATCAGAAATCGCACGAAGTTGGAGTCTTGCAGCACAGACGCGATCGGCGTTTCTGTGGATGTAGGTAAGGCTTTCTGCTGCTCTTGTGGATTCACGTCTTTCATAAACCACTGAAATCCGAGACTGATTAATCCCGCCACGATCCCAATTAGCAGAACGATGCCATAACCAACGATCGAACCTCCGCCAAACCGTGACACCACAAACCCTGCTAGCGGTACACAGAGCAAGCAGGTTAAATTCGCAGCGCTATTCCGAATACTGAAATACCGTCCGCGCAGCTTCTTTGGCACTAACGCCGCCAGCCAAGACACCCAAGCAGCACCGCCCAGCGCTCCCAGAAAGTGCGTAACCGTGAGAATTGCCAGCGTCCACAGCACCATTGCATCCTCAGTAATTTTGCCCCAGTGGAAGGCGGCGATCGCGACAAGCAACAGCAGCCAAATCAGGCGCGATGGTGTATAGATGGCGAGACAGTAATGGTGGCGGCTGCGAGCGCGATCGCCTAGAATTGCCCCGATCGGCTGAATCAAGTTCGCCATCATTGGAATCGAGGCTGAGAGTCCAATTTCAACCGGACTGGCGTGAAGTTCCACCAGAAAGTTACTTAACAGAACGCCGCCTGCAATGTTGGAAAAAATGGTCGCAAACACGCCATCGATCGTCGAAGCGCGGAGGCTCGTTCGGATTTCGGCTTTGGAGAACTTCGATTCGGGCTGAGCCGCAAGCGAAAACACAGGCTCACTGCCTGTAATTGGCTCAGGGGATTCGATAATGTGGGTAGGAGAAGGTGTAATTGGCGCTAAATCCACTGCTGACCTCGTACAATCCATAACCTGCGTCGGGGCATACAAAACCTATCTCGACTATGATGTCACCTAATGTCTGATTGATCGTTCGAGAAAAATTGGGGGCGATCGTGTCAGAACATAACTTTCGTATAAGTATTTGTTACATCATCTAAAAAATACTCTGCCTCTAGGGACACATTTATGAATCCTGTAGATTTAGCTTTTACATCAGCGCTCGAACAAGCGCGTCTGATTCGGACAAAAGAGATCTCTCCAGTTGAACTCACGCAGCTTTACCTCGATCGCATCGCACAGCTTGATCCCCAGTTGGGCAGTTTCTACACCGTGACCGCAGAAGGCGCGATCGCCGATGCTCGATCCAAAGCTGAGCGCCTGTCAGAGCCAGAGTTACCGCCTTTTTTCGGAGTGCCGATCGGCATTAAGGATCTCAATCCAGTCGAGGGAGTTCCGTGTTCGTATGGCTTGAAAGTTGCGCGGAACCAGATTGCAATGCAGGACGATCTGGTCGTCACCAGGCTCAAACAAGCAGGATTCATCATTCTAGGTAAGACTGCGACTTCTCAGCTTGCTTCCTTTCCTTACACTGAAGCACCCGGATTTCCCCCCGCTCGCAATCCTTGGAATTTGGAGTATACGCCGGGTGGCTCAAGCGGTGGGTCGTCTGCGGCAGTTGCGGCGGGGCTTTGTGCGATCGCTCAGGGCAGCGATGGGGGTGGCTCAGTGCGAGGCCCGGCGGCATGTTGTGGATTGGTAGGACTCAAGCCTTCACGGGGTCGAATTTCGATGGCTCCGATCGGTGAGGCGCTCGGTGGATTTGCGGTGAATGGAGCTTTAGCGCACACGGTTGCAGATGCTGCCGCATTTTTGGATGTGACAGCCGGGTATGTCACAGGTGATCCGTATTGGCTGCCTGATCCTGAGACTTCTTTTCTGGAGGCGACCCAACGGCAACTTGAGCCGTTACGAATTGGATTGGTCACTGAGATTGAGCCAATCGGTAAGGCTGATTCAACTTGTGTGCAGGCGGTCGAAAAAATCGCGCATCTGCTTGAAGCAATGGGGCATACGATCGAGCCTCTAACTCTCGATTTTGGCGAAATGATTGAGCCGTTTACGCTGATTTGGCGGACTCAGACGGATGTTGGAGTTCCGCCATTTCTATTAGAAAAGGTCAATCGCTGGCTGTGGTGGCGGGCGAAGTTCACGTCTGCGGGACGGTATGCGAAATCGCGCCAACAGCTTCAAATTTTTGCTCGTAAAGTGGTGGAATTGTGCGACCGCTTTGATGTACTACTGACTCCAACTTATATGTACCCGACCATTCGGGTCGGAGAATGGGCAAAGTTGAGTCCGGCAAGCACAATCGATCAAATCATCCGGTGGATTGCGCCTTGTCCCGCGTTTAACGTCACGGGTCAACCGGGCATTAGTATTCCGGCTGGATTTGATTCAAATGGAGTACCGATCGGGGTTCAGCTTGTGGGACGACCCGCAGATGAGGCGACGATTTTAGCCTTAGCTGCACAAATCGAGCAGGTACAGCCTTGGATCGGAATTCGACCTGCAATGGCGCAAACGTAATACCAATTTGATTCGTGATTGTTTTGATTCGTGATTGCTGCATGTTATTGATCATCGCGTCTCCACCATTCACAAATGGAACGAATCGGTGATTTGCCCCTTTGTTTTTTAAATTCTTTAAATTGGTATCATTCTCAACCCCTAACTAACCCCATTTTCAAAGCACGAATAATTGCCTGGGTGCGGCTCGTTACTTCCAATTTATGGAAAATTGCCGTTAAATGCGCCTTCACGGTTGCGATCGAAATGTATAGTTGAGATGCAATTTCATCATTAGAAGCCCCCTGCACTAACCAATACAGCACCTCTTGTTCGCGATCGGTTAAATGCAATTTTGCTTTGTTCTCTAGTGCTTTCCCGTTGTAAAACCAGAACATCTGAAAAAACCGAGTCGCCAACGCCGGAGAAAGATAAATCTGATCGTTCAAGACAGTCGTAATTGCACTAAACAATTCCGTTGCCAGTCCATCTTTAACCACATAGCCATTTGCGCCTGCTTGCATTGCTCGAAACACCCATTCCTCTTCCTGGTGTCCCGAAACGACTAGGATCTTCGATCGATGTTCTAGCTTCGAGAGTTCCGTCAGCGTCGAAATTCCATTGCCCTGTGCTAATTCCATGTCGAGAAGAATCAAGCTTGGGCGCTGCTCGGCTGCAAGTTGTACCGCCTGCTCCGAGGAGGTCGCTTCAGCCACGACCGTAAATGTGCGGCCACCTTCAGGTGTGCCAGAGGCAGCGCAATGGCTGCTGTAAAACTGAAGCAGCGTTTGCAGCCCTTGACGGAATTTAGAGTCGTCGTCAACCAGTAACACAGGAACTTGAGCAGAAGAAAGCATGATGAACTCAAAAAATCAAATTCTAAAGGGCTGGGACGATCGAGAGCTTGGGTTGCTGGCGGGGTAAGGTCAACGAAAATTTCGCGCCTCCGGTCGGTAAGTTACTGACCCAGATGCGCCCTTGATGCGCCTGAATGATTTTTTGAGCGATCGAGAGTCCTAGTCCAGTTCCTTCGGGGCGACGAGAATAAAACGGCATAAAGACTTGCTCTAAGTCAGCTTCAGAAAGTCCTGCACCTTGGTCTGACACCTCAATCAGAATCTCCTGCTGCACGATCTGCCAGGTGCAGTAAATTGTGCTGCGATCGGGACTGAAGTAGATAGCGTTTGTGATCAGGTTATCGAACACTTGTTTAAGCTGCCACGCGTCTACATCGAGCAGCATTGGAGAGCGGGAATAGTGAACTGTAATTTGTTTTTCCGTTAACCAAGGCTGGAGCTGATTGATACTCCGGGTCAGAATTTGGCTTAAGTCGTGCGGCTCGATTCGTAGAGGTTTTTGCTGAGCCGATAGCTGCTTTAAGTGGCGATGAATGTCTTGAATCGAAGATTGAATTGACTCAAGATACGATCGCGCCTGCCGCTCCGGGACAGTCGATAACAGCATCTCCGTGTAGATCTGGATCAGTGCGATCGGGCTTTTAACTTGATGTTCGATTTGATGATTGTTGTGTTCAATTTGCTGTTGAGTTTGGCGTTGTCTATGCAATTCTCTTACGGTTGAAAGATGATGATTTAGAAGCGTTGCTGTGTTCTCAATAAACCGCTTTTGATCGGTTGTAAGCAGCTTTGTGGTTGCAATCAGAAGATATTCTGGTTTAGTTTGGCTCAGAGAACAGACATAAAATCGTCCCGGTGATTTGACCCGCACTTTTTTGAGACAGCCGATCGGGTTTTTTGTCCACCAAGCCTCTGAAGCCAGATAAGTCCGTGATTCAGCATCTAAAATCGACCAGCGCTCCCGCCCAA
The DNA here is from genome assembly GCF_039962495.1 of Leptolyngbya sp. AS-A5. Taxonomy (NCBI): domain Bacteria; kingdom Bacillati; phylum Cyanobacteriota; class Cyanophyceae; order Leptolyngbyales; family Leptolyngbyaceae; genus Leptolyngbya; species Leptolyngbya sp. AS-A5. Next base: position 117,842 of record NZ_JAMPLL010000007.1, read on the forward strand.
ACACAAAAGATTGGCGCTTTGATTGATCCGGAGATTGGTAAACGAGGCGGATTCCAGCATCCGGCAGTTGTGAAAGCACCTGTCCGACTTGGAGCCGACAGAATACCTGGAGTGGAGAATCAGCAGAAATAGGTTCGATCGTCTGTGCGGAGGACATCGCGATCGCACGAGTAGAAACAGGGGGAACAACAGCTCGCATAACACCACACACACCAAAGGATCAGGAAAACACAAGCAAAAACGCGCCTGTTCAGAAAAGAAAACTGAATCAGTTGCAGCTTAAGCACATTGATAAAAAACCATACTTTCAGCCAATCCGATCACCGGAAATTCCTTAAACTTCCCTAAAATCTCCTGTACTATCTCAGTAGTTTCTCGGAGGGAGAGTGCGAGTTCTCCCTCTATTTTGCAAAGACTAAATTTTGTCAGCGCATTTTCCTGGGGCTTCTGCCGTTTTCTATAGCACTTCCGTTTAAATTTCAACCGATGCCGTGTTTCAACTCCGACTAACGGCTAAGGCAAATTCTGTGGGACGATCGACTCGAAGTAGGGAAACCCGCACTCGCTGAGCGGCAAGCCTCACTGAACAAAATAGAGACGCAAAGCGCGATCGTCGCGCACAATAAAGAGCATTCCATCTTCTAAGAACACTGGACGAGGCTTATGACGACGATCTTAGAGCAGGGAAATATTTCAATTCATACTGAAAATATTTTCCCGATCATCAAAAAGTGGCTGTACTCGGATCACGAGATTTTCTTACGTGAATTAGTTTCTAACGCAGTGGATGCGCTTCAGAAGCTCAGCATGGTGTCTCGCTCTGGTGAGTTTTCTGGGGAGTTGGGCGAGTCGGAGATTGTAATTACGATCGACAAGCCCAACAAAGCGCTGTCGATTTCAGATACTGGGATCGGGATGACTGCGGATGAGGTGAAGAAGTACATCAACCAAGTTGCGTTCTCCAGCGCAGAAGAGTTTGTCGAGAAGTACAAAGCCAGCAGTGATCAGCAAATTATCGGTCACTTTGGTCTCGGCTTTTATTCGTCGTTCATGGTGGCGCAACAGGTTGAAATCGATACGCTGTCTTACAAAGAAGAAGCGCAGGCGGTTCATTGGAAATGTGATGGTTCCACTGAATTTAGTCTTTCAGATTCACAGCGGACAGCGCGAGGTACAACAGTTAAGCTAACGCTACAGGATGAGGAATTAGAATACCTGGAGCCGCATCGGATTCGTCAGTTAGTGAAGACCTACTGCGATTTTCTACCATTTCCGATTAAGTTAGAAGTTCTGGCAGCCGAAGGCCAAGAAATGACCGCGCCAGAGCAAATCAACCGTCAGAAAGCACCCTGGAAAGAATCCCCCAGCAATCTAACGAAAGAGGACTATTTAGAGTTTTACCGCTATCTCTATCCGTTCCAAGAAGATCCACTGCTTTGGGTACATCTCAACACGGATTATCCATTTGTGGTGAATGGCATTCTCTACTTCCCCAAGCTCAAGCCGGATGTTGATGTGACCAAAGGACAGATCAAGCTGTTCTGTAATCAGGTGTTTGTCAGTGATAACTGTGAGGAAGTTGTCCCGCGATTTTTGCTGCCGTTGCAAGGGGTGATTGATAGTGTTGACATTCCGCTGAATGTGTCTCGTAGCTTTTTGCAGAACGATCGCACGGTTCGCCGCATTGCAGATTACATTGCCAAGAAAGTGGGCGATCGGCTGAAGGAACTGTATCGCGACGATCGAGAAGCTTACATTCGTAGTTGGCAAGATTTAGGTACGTTTGTTAAGTTCGGCTCTCTCAACGATGACAAGTTCAAAAAGCAAGTTGAGGACATTCTGATCTATCGCACAACATTCAGCGGTGATGATCAACCGAGAGTTGAAGTGCAAACGCAGGAAGGGGATGTTTGGCAAGATACTGCATCTAGCAACGCGGTAGACGGAAAAACCTACACGACATTGAAGGAGTATCTGGAGCGCAACAAAGAGCGGCATGAGAATCGAGTGTTCTACTGTACTGATGAAGTGACACAAGCAACATATGTTCAGTTGCACACCAGTCAGGGCTTAGAAGTGCTGTTCATGGATTCATTCATCGATAGTCACTTTGTCAGCTTCTTAGAACGGGAATACTCACACATCAAGTTCTCGCGGGTTGATGCGGAACTCGATGAGACGCTGATTGACAAAGACAAGTCCGAGATTGTTGATCCGAACACGAATCAGACGCGCAGTGAACAGATTAAAACGCTGTTCCAGACCGCATTAGGCAAACCGAAGCTAACGATTCGCACGGAAGCACTCAAAGGAGATGCAGCCGCTCCTCCTGCAATGGTTCTGTTACCGGAGCATCTACGCCGAATGCAGGAAATGAGCGCATTGTTGCAGCAACAAGCGATCGAGTTCCCCGAAGAACATATTCTGCTGGTTAACACTTCGCATCCAATGATTCAGAATTTGATCGGTCTGAGCCAAGGTGCGATTGTTACGGGGTCTTCGAGTTCTCCATCGGCTGAGCTTGCGAATATGATTTGTCATCATGTGTATGACTTAGCATTGATGGCACAAAAGGGCTTTAATGCTGATGGAATGAAAGCGTTTGTTGAGCGATCGAATCAAGTGCTGACGAAGTTGACCGATCGTGCTCTAAGTTAGTGACTGTTCGTTAAACAAAATCCACTGAGCATTACCCTCAGTGGATTTTTTGTTAGGAGACGTAGCTACGATCGCTGATCAATGTCTCGATTAATGCTTGATTTTGTTCATCAGTCCCAACTGTGATTCTAAGTTTGTCATTGAGTCCGGGTTGTTTGAAGTACCGAACTAAGATTCCACGTTCTTTTAGAGCGAGATAAATCTGTTCTGCATTGTTCTGCGGTTGAGTTAGAAGAAAGTTAGTTTGAGAGTCCCAGACCTTCCAGCCAAGTTGCTTAAGGTCGATTGCTAACTTCGCTCTAGACTGTTTAACCTTCTCTGCACATTCATTTTTATAGCCCTGATCCCGCATTGCAGCAGTTCCCACTAAAGTTGCGATCGCATCAATGTTGTAACTATCTTTGATTTTGAACAATCCGCTTAATAGATGAGGCTGTCCGATCGCAAATCCAAGCCGCAATCCTGCGAGAGAATATCCTTTCGAGAGTGTTCGCAAAATCAAGACATTCTCAAACTCACGTACTAATGGCAAAGCAGTTTCTTCAGCGAAATCAACATACGCTTCATCAATGACTAACACTCCGGTTAGCTGTGCTGCAAGTTGTCGCAAATCTGATAGTGCAACACTATGACCTGAAGGACTGTTCGGTGATGCAATAAAGGTAATCGCTCCTTGTGCAGCAATTAGTTCATCTAGAGGGAATTCGTAGCGATCGCCATACGGAATCTCAACGCGATCGGCAACCTGCATCTCAACCAAAGTGCGATACAGAACATAAGTTGGCATCGGATAAACTACTTTGCGTCTAGGTTCCGCACAAGCCCGAACAATCACATTCAAAATGTCATCACTCCCGTTGCCAACCATGATCCAATCTTTCGGAATGCCTAATGCTTCGCTGGTCGCTTGTCTAAAATCGTTAGCATACGGGTCTGGGTAGCGTCTGAGCCATTCGGGATCGAGAGAGCGAAGCACTGCGATCGCCTCCGGTGACGGCGGGTAAGGATTCTCATTTGTATTGAGCTTGATGATTGGAGTTCCCGGTTTGGGTTGCTCACCCGGAATATATCCGGTCATGGCATCAACGCTAGCTCGAAAGAAAGAAGGCATAATGATTTACGCGATCGACATTTCTCAGCTTAGCGGTTTAAGTCGCTGGAGCAGACCATTCGTAGAAGACATCAATGCCAATGTGAAGAATGTAGAGCGCGATAGCGGTTGCAATGGCGGAATCGATCGGCAGGGGAACACCGGAAAGATTGACGAGGATAGTAATGATTCCGGTAACTAGCGTTGCATTGGCAGGATTCTTTTCCGCTCAGTAGGAACGTTAGGCAGGATTGCCGAAGAACTGAGAGAGTATGAAGAAGTCTGGAACAACTACCAGCAAGCCCTGCAAATTAAAGTCGAATTCAATGATCGCTATGAGCAAGCCCGTACCCATCACAGCTTAGGACTGTTAGCAGAAGCAGAGGGGAATGTTTCGGAGGCTAGAGCTTGTTTGCAGAAAGCAATGGAAATCTTTACTGAGTTTGACGATGAGTCTATGGCGATAACTCAACGGAATCTCGATCGATTATCAGATTGAATGCGATCGGAGGGTTGAGAACTGCGATCGCCCCCTACTCATGAGCAGCAATTTGTGAAATCAAACTGACCAGTCTTCAGCTTGTAGTTCAGTGATTCGTTCAAAATCTGAGAGATTACGAGTCAGAGCGATCGCCTTTCGACTCATTGCGATCGCTGCAATCATTGTTGCTGAATGTCCCTCACCCAAAATCCCGCTCCCCAAAGAGCGGGATTTTTGATCTAACTCCTTTCCCTCACAGGAGAAGGGTTAGAGATGAGGGCGGTTCGGGATATCAGGTCGAACATTGCCGGGTTAATCGTTTTTAACCTGCTCGCTTGCGCTTCGCGTAGCGAACCCCTTAACTCAGAGCAAAAGGGAATTTACAACCCCTGTAAGCTAGTGGATTCCATCTGCTGTAGGATAGCGTCAAGATTTGCTACTGCATCAAGATCGCCGCGAGTGCGTGCAAGATCCCGTGCTTGGCGAATATAATCTCTGCTTTCCATCTTCCGTCCTTGCTGGAATAGCACAATACCCATGTTGAAGTATGCCTCAGGAGCATCTGGCATAACACGAATCACTTCAGCAAATGCAGCCTTTGCTCCATCCAGATCACCCTGTTCAGTCAGGAATACGCCGCGATCGAACTCATTTTGAATTGCCACAATATCGTTCGCATCACTGATTGCTCCAAACCCTGAGGTCGTGCTCTGATGCATCTGATCAATTGACTCTATACCCGTTTGGTCAGGTGAAAGGGTAGAACCGATGTTTGTTGACGTTCCCGCTGTCATTGTGGGATAGCTGTCTTCAATAATTCCCGACTGACCATAGGGCTGGTCGAGCATCACATCCTGTCCCATGTTTGAAGTTGTGCCAATATCGCTGGTTGAGCCAGCAGTATCTTGAGTTGCCCGTTGAACAGAATCTGCCACATTAGAAGCCGATGACTGAACACTCTCAGACACGCCTTCCATTGCCTGTGTCATTTTGGGTTGGGCATCTTGCGCTGCACTCTTAACCGATTGAGCCGATGACTGAACACTCTCAGACACGCTTTCCATTGCCTGTGTCACTTTGGGTTGAGCATCTTGCGCTGCACCCTTAACCGATTGAGCGACTCCTTGCACTGAATCTGCAACACTGGCAGCAGATGATTGAATGCTCTCAGCCGTTTTGTGAACAGCCTGCTTAAGCTCAGGTCGAGCATCTTCGATCGTCCCTCGGACTGAATCAACTGTCTCAATTACTGAAGGACGGCTCTCATCGATCGTTTCTGTCACTGCATGAATCGTTTCGGTTACAGCAGGACGAGCCTCATCAATTGTTTCTCGAACTGAATCGATCACGCCTACAACCGAAGGCTGTGCTGCTTCAATGTTTTGTTTCACTGCATCGACCGTTCCAATCACAGAGGGTTTGATATCCTCAACCGTCTGTTTGACTTCATGGACGACTTCACCGATCGCGGCGTCAACACCTGTTGCTGCTTCCCGTCCAACATTAGCACCCGCAACACCACCAACCACTGCACCAACAGCAGCCCCTAAGCGTCCGCCAACTAAGCGACCAATGATGGCTCCAGCTAACCCTCCACTTACAGTTCCAAGACCCGTTGCCACTGTTTGAACTGGGTCTCGTGCTTGTGGCACCTCATTCACCTCATTCAAAGAGGATTGATTTTCATTCTGCTGATTGAACTCTATGCTGCTATCCGACATATTCTTTCTCCCTCGACTGATTTGTTAAAACTTCTTTTAATCGTTGCCATATCATAACCATAGCGACTGTTCTAAGGTTTTTACTCGACTTAAAGGGAGAGGTTAGGGACGAGTTTTTAACGAATTGAATTGCAATTGAGCAGGGGACTTTATTACCTAAAGCAGAATTTTTTACAGCCTTCACATTCTGCAAAGGATGGTTATGGGAATATTGCCGTGAAGCAATCAATCGATTATCAGATTGAATGCAATCAGAGGGTTGAGAACTGCGATCGCCTAATTTATCTTTGCGATCGTAGAACCGACACCAGCGATCGCGGAATCGAGCAAGGCTCCGTTTCAGTGTTCTACGCAGTGCGATCCACGATCAGATCAATCAGGCCAATCCGCAAAAGCGTCCGCTCAGTATTCTACGCAGTCAGATCAACCCGCTTATCAATTGAAGCCTTGATCTGGGGCATCGTTTCCGTGTTTCCCGCAGTAAGATTTACGATCACATTGATCGGAACAACACTCCAAAGATCAAAAGGCTTGTTCCATACAACTGCTGAATCGTTTACGATCGAATAAGACACCCACTCTGACCTATGAAATTCCTGTTAATAGCCTTAGTCAAAGGCTACCGAGTTGCCATCTCTCCACTCATGATGCCGACTTGTCGATTTCATCCCACTTGTTCTCGATATGCGATCGAAGCCCTCGAAACTCACGGCGCACTCAAAGGCACTTGGCTAGCAGCGGGGCGAATTTGTCGCTGTCATCCGTTCAATCCTGGCGGGTATGATCCTGTTCCGAAAAAAGACGCATGAAAGCTTATCAAACTGTTGCGATCGCAGAATGCAATGAGCCCTTAGTCGAAATTCCTGACCAGTTTGCGCGGGTCACGCCACATCCCTACGCAAAGTTGGGCGCACCGTATGGGGAGAAATCACCGTTTTTTGTTAGAGAGGGAATTCTCGATCGCTTACTCATTGCCGATGCTCACCTTCAGCATCTTCAACCCGGATGGAAGATTCAGATTTTTGATGCGTATCGTCCGGTCGCAGTCCAGCAATTTATGGTGGATCACACGCTAAAAGAACTGGTCAACGCAAACGGATTGAGTTTAGAAACGCTATCCACAACACAGCGAGAAGAATTTCAGCAACAGGTCTATCAATTCTGGGCAATGCCAAATTTGGATCCGGCAACTCCGCCGCCGCATAGTACCGGAGCCGCGATCGATGTCACTTTAATCGATGAAGCCGGAAGCGCGATCGACATGGGATCAGAAATTGATGAAATCTCAGAGCGATCGTTTCCGAATCACTTTGCAAACTCTGATTTACCGTATCATCGACATCGAGAAATTTTGGCAAATAGCATGATCTCCGCAGGATTTAAGCGCCACTGGAATGAATGGTGGCACTTTTCCTACGGAGATCAGATTTGGGCATGGCTCACGAATCAAGACAATCCGGGAGCCAATGCGATCGCCAAATACGGCAGGATTTAAGCCTCGATTTTCACCGAGAGAATGCGATCGTTGCCGCGAATCGCATTGACAATATCCATATCGCTCGTCTTACCAAACACCGTATGAACGCCGTCTAAATGCGACTGCGGTGAATGGCAGATGAAAAATTGACTACCGCCTGTGTTCCGTCCTGCATGAGCCATCGATAAGCTTCCAGCTTCATGCTTATTCGGATTAATTTCGCAGTTAATTTTGTAGCCGGGGCCTCCGGTTCCGGGCATTCCTGATGCTCCGTCACGGGTGTTCGGACAGCCGCCCTGAATCATAAAATTCGGAATCACCCGATGAAATTTCAAGCCATCGTAAAATCCTTTGTTTGCTAAATCAACAAAATTCTTTACGGTATTCGGCGCATCTTGATCAAACAACTCAAGATGAATGGTGCCTTTGTCCGTTTCCATGATTGCGCGTGTCATGATTGCGCTCCCTTATATTTTCAGCTTTTCCATCCTATCAAGGTCTTCACAATTGCATCACTGATGTTTGATGCGATCGTCCTAACTCTGAGGCGCACGCACCATTCCCGCCCCCACATCAAACGGGTCGAAATCCGCAACAATCCCCTCTGAGGTGGCATTCCCAACAACACGCGCCATTAATTCCAGTGAGTTCAGCCGCCCACTCCGCTTGAGTTTTTCTGCCCACAGTGCAGCCACCCCTGCCACATGCGGAGCCGCCATACTCGTACCATTCATCGCCACCAATCCACCGCCCGCTTTTGCTGACAGCACTTGTACACCAGGCCCTGAAAGATTGGCTCCGGTGTTTGAGAAGGGAGCGATCGTCAACCCAGACGTACCACGACCCAGCGCCGCAACCGAAATAATTCCCTCAGCAACCGCTGGAGGTGCAACCGCAATTTCCCAGTCTTTATTGACTTGGCGACGGCTTTCATTCCCGGCAGCAGCAACCAAAACCGCAGCCTGGGAAAACGAAGCGCGAGCACTGGCAAGCGCAGCTAAGCTTTGGAACAATTGAACATTAGCGCGGTAGCCTTCTAAGGCACGCGAGGTCGCCAGTTCTGTCGGTAAGCCTTGCTTGACAAAGTATTGTACAAAGCCAGGAAAATCAATGCCGAGCGACATCGAAATTACGTTCGCGCCATTGTCAAGTGCCCATAAAACTGCATCAGCAATTTGATCACTAGAGCCGCCTTGCTCACCGATCACTTTTCCAATTAACGCTTTGTTGACTCCGGGTGCAACGCCAATCCGAATATCATCAACAGTGCGACCAAAGATCGTTCCTGCACAGTGAGTTCCGTGCCCGTCCTTATCGCCATCTCCCTCGTCCGTAAAGTCTTTTTGAATGATCTCAATACCAGCAAATGCAGCATGAGTCGCATCGATGCCGCTATCGAGAACGGCAACAACAATGCCATCTCCAGTAAAAGGTGAGGTGTCTGCTCCCACTGCCTGAACCCCCCAGGTTAATTGGGATGCAGTAGCCTCTGCTGAGCCTTCTGCGAGCCCTTCGACTTCTACAGGGCGAATTAGCTTCATTGGCATCGCAGGCGCGATCGCAACGACATCGGGATCGCGATTGAGCGAAGCGATTTCACTGCGTTCGATATCATACGTGCTAATTTGTGCGCTGGGAAAAGCAGCTTCTGCCGGATTGGATTGACCGGGGAACGCGGCGGGGCCTGCAAACAAATCACGGGTGGTCGATCGCAGGCTTCTTAGAACAATGTGTTTCGTTTTCATGGGTTGCAAGTAATAACGGACGAAGATGATTGCAATGGCTCTATTTCAAACCAAAGCCTTAAAACACTATCCTCAGCAAAATCTAGATAGAAGTTTCTTGCATGATATTTCTTCGTCCGGAGATGAAGCAGAAAACTTTAAAAATCCACACCACGCTTCAGGTCAACCCCTCTCTCGGCATAGTGTTTATGGCACACCATTTCTGAGTGAACGGTTGCGAGGTCAAAATAAGCAGGCGGATTTTTACAGCGACCTGTAATCACGATTTCGGTATCGCGAGGTTTTCGTAACAAGGCTTGAACGATCGGTTCTTCCGGCAGCAGTTCTAAATCCACAGTCGGATTAAGTTCATCGAGAATAATCGTTTTGTACAATCCCGACGCGATCGCAGCCCGCGCAATTTCCCAGGCGCGTTCTGCTTCGACATAATCGAGTTCTTGCTGTTGACCGCGCCAGACGATCGCATCTCGCCCCGATCGCTGATGATCGACTAAGTTTGGATAGCTCTGACGCAGTGCGTTAATGGCTGCATCTTCGGTATAACCCGCTCCGCCTTTGAGCCACTGCATGATCAGGACTCGATGCGATTTATCTTGGCTGATTCCTTTACCGATCGCTTGCAGTGCCTTACCGAGTGCGCTGGTTGATTTTCCTTTTCCGGCTCCCGTGTAAATCTCAATCCCTGCAATTCCTTCTTCTTTGGCAACGTGATAGTGCGGCTTCATTTCGGAGTGCAAGTCCGCAATATCAATCAGGGCTTGGGGGGCAGCGCGACCCGTGACAATCACTTCCATGTGATCCGGTTTGTGCTTCAGCGTTCGCACCACTTCATCCACCGGAAGCAATCCTAAATCTAAAACCGGATTCAGTTCATCCATCACAACGACCGAGTAAAGCCCGGATGCGATCGCGCCCTTTGCCACGTCCCAACCACGTTGAGCTTCCTGTCGATCGAACTTGGTAATCTCGTCGGCTCCAAAAAATTCTCCGCGTCCGGTACGAACCTGGTCGATTAGATGTGGGAAAGCGCGTTGCAAAGCTTGAATCGAAGCATCTTCGTCATAAGTGCGTCCCGGCCCCTTGAGAAATCGCAGCAGTAGAACGCGAGTTTGGGACGCATATTGAATGCCCAACCCAATCGATCGCAGCACCACACCGAGCGCTGCTTGAGATTTCCCTTTACCCGCCCCATCGTAGATGTGAATCTGTCCGGTCATGCGTTCTGATCGCGCTTGTGCGGTGCGGATACCAACGCCTGCTCTAGTCATATCAATCGCCGTTTCTAAATGCAGATTTACTCTAACAGGTTTATTGAGAATGAAACATCGATCGTTGATGAGATTGATAAAGCACTCTGATGCAAAGTGGCTTGAAATATAAACTTCGCTCAACTTAAAGTGGGAGCAGTCTCAAATTCAAGGAGCGCCAGAATGCAGGATTCGGTTAAGCCCTCGTTTACCCCATTAAATGAAACTGATCGCTGGTTTACCAATTTCAGCCGAAATCATGTCGTGAAAGCATTGGAAACGGTTCAAGATTTGATTGTGGTTTCGCTATGCATCGGATTGTTCTGCGTGATGGTGATTCAGTTAAGAGCAATGTTCATTTCATTGCTGCCACCGTTGAACTTTCATGATGTTACTGCTGATATTTTGTTTTTGCTGATTCTGGTTGAATTGTTTCGATTATTAATTATCTATTTGCAAGAGCAACGGATTTCGATCGGGGTTGCGGTCGAGGTGGCGATCGTCTCTGTTCTACGAGAAGTGCTGGTGCGAGGAATTCTAGAAGTACATTGGACTCAAGTTCTTGCCACCTGTTCGTTTTTGATGGCGTTGGCATTCTTATTAATCGTGCGAGTTTGGTTGCCGCCAACCTTTAAGGGAATTGACCCTGAGAAGCGGTTCTCTGCACATCATCAAGAATTGGAAACTATCTCGTTGAATGGCAACGGACATCATCACTAGAAATGCTCAGCAGGCTCAGCAGAGGTTTGAAAGGCGATATGCTATAGAAGCTTTCAGACCCCTGCAAAACCATGACTGAAACGCCTCCCCTTCATACACTCGATCCGTTAAATCGGTTTTCCGATCGCGCTACCGATTACCAAAAATATCGTCCGAGTTATCCCACATCTGCGATCGACAAAATTCTCTCCAACCTTGGTGATCCAACTCAACTGATCGCCGCAGATATCGGTGCAGGAACCGGAATTTCAGCAAGATTACTCAGCGATCGTGGTTTATTCGTCTGGGGAATTGAACCCAATACCGCAATGAGCGATCAGACAGAACCCTACCCACGAGTAGAATTTCGCCAAGCCACCGCAGAAAACACTGGACTACCCGATCAATCGGTCAATTTAGTCACTTGCTTTCAATCGTTCCATTGGTTTGAACCAGAGCGAACCTTTCAGGAATTTCGCCGCATTCTTAAACCAAGTGGGCGACTGGCATTAGTTTGGAATACACGCGATCGTAGCGATCCATTTACTCAGGAATACGGCGAATTATTACGGCAAGCCTCGAACAAGCATCCGGCGATTGATCGTATGGAAACGCTTCCAGAGAATTCAGATTTCTCCGCTTTCGAGGAACATCGTTTTACGTTAGAACACGCACTCGATTTGCCTGCATTAATTGGTAACGCAAAAAGCCGATCGTATGTTCCAAGTTCAGGAGAATTGCTCGAGCGACTGTTACAAAATCTCGAAGCGTTGTATCACCGCAATGCAGATGCTCAGGGCCTAGTCTATGTGAAGTATCAAACAAAAGTCTTCATTGCAGGAGCGTAACGGATGGGATTGCGGTTAGAACAAATTGTGCCTTGGGGTCGATCGCGCTCCGAGTACATTCAAATGTTTGACCTTACTGAAGCTGATCTTCAGGACAAAATTCTCGATTGCGGTAGTGGGCCTGCAAGCTTTAATGCTGAGATGACAGCATTGGGCTATTCCGTAACGTCGTGCGATCCGATTTATCAATTCTCAGCCGAGCAGATTCAACAACGAATTGATGAGATCTACGAAACTATTCTCGGTAAAGTCCAAGCAACACGGGAAAATTTCATCTGGACAACCTTCCGCTCGCCTCAAGAAATGGCACAGACCCGTATGACTTCAATGCGGCACTTTCTAGCCGATTTTCCCCTTGGATTACAGCAGGAGCGATATCAAACTCATGAACTTCCTAATCTTCCCTTTGAAAATAACCAATTCAATTTAGCGTTGTGTTCTCACTTGCTATTTCTATACTCCGATCAATTAAACTTAGAATTTCATTTAGCATCGATTCTCGAAATGTGTCGCGTGTCGCCCGAAGTGAGAATTTTTCCATTGCTGCTCAACATGACAGGTGAAACTTCTCCATTTCTCGAACCCGTCATGCAAGCGTTGAAAGAGCAAGGTTATACCGTTAATTTACGGCAGGTTCCTTATGAGTTCCAGCGTGGCGGTAATCAGATGCTTCAAATTAAAACGTCGTAGAAATCGCTTGCACCGGACAGGTCGGAATACACTGTTCGCAAACAATACAGCGCGATCGCGTAAACGATAATCGAAACGTTTGCGGATCAAGCGTGAGTGCCTCGGTCGGACACACGCCCGTACACAAGCCGCAATCGACACAAACATCCTCATCGATCGTAATTTCGCGGCTGGCGAACGAAACATGAATATCCTGTGATCGCATCCAATCGATCGACGCATCAAGCTGATCAATATCGCCTGACAATTCCACAACCAATTTACCCACCTGATTGGGAGCAACCTGAGCGCGAATGATATTGGCTGCGACATTAAAATCTTTTGCGAGTCGGTAGGTGACTGGCATCTGAACAGAGCGTTTGGGAAAGGTGAGTGTAACTCGTTTTTTCACGGCTTAAAGGCTGACTTTCCTCCATTCTATAGATGAAATTTCTGATCAGGCTGCCTCTCACCAATCAACACCGCAGTATTACGGATGAGTTCCATGAAGATTTCATGAAGTCTTTTGCGAACTCTCCGTAATTCCGACAGAATGATCGAGGCATCGAACACACAGCATTTACCTAAACTCTAAACGACTGAATCGCTCAATCAGGGACAACTGCCGCTTCACCTGAATTGGAGTAAGTTTGCATGACTACATCAGCACGAATGACCCGGCTCACGATCGCACTGGTCGCCGCGAGTCTAACCACGATCGCGGCTTCAAAGTCCAACGCTGCGATCGTGACGATCGACAATTCTGGTTCCTGGATCAACGGCGCGAACACCTTAGAGAATCAAGGCTTTAATCTCATTCAAGTGCCGAATGGTAACGAAGATTTAGGCAGCGACTTATCGACCCTGAGTTCACGCCTGGGCAACATTGAGTTCAGCCCCAGCGTTAACAAACGGCAAGTTGGCAACCCTGAGCCCGAAAAAAGATGGCGGACTTGGAGTAATAACTATCAAGGCGAAGTGTATTTTACAAATGGCGCACTGACGCTTGACCTCAAATTGCCGAACCTCGTTGCATTCGACTTCTATGCTCAACCGGACACATTCTTCCTTGAGCCACAGTTCCAAAGACCCTACAGGATTTCCGCGATCGCTCAAAGTGGCGAAACTTCTGATGTGCTGAGTCAACTGGTCAACGGCAACAGCGGTGCCCAGTATTTTGGCTTCTATTCAGACGATCCGCTTGATCCAATTCAGTCGATTCAGATTACTTCAGAGCAGGGATCAGGCGGATTCGCAATCGGTCAACTCCGTGGCGCGAGCGCTACCGCTACCGTCCCCACTCCCTTACTTTTACCGGGAATCATCGGACTCGGCTTAGGGCTGTGGCGAAAGGCGCGGAACCAGAATCAGCAGAATTAAGCAATCAAACCGCAACGGCTCAGCAACTTCAAGGTCAGTCTGGGAACTCTGAGAAAGACGATTGCACCACGGTTGCCTTTCTCCTTGTATGCTCCCAGTCCTGATTATTGAAGACGATCGATTAATGCGTAAGCTGCTGAAAAAACTGCTTCAGCCGGAAGGGTTTGAAGTGGTTGAAGCTACTACTGGAGAAGAAGGATTATCTCTGATTTCAGTCGTTCGCCCTGCTTTGATCCTCTGTGACTGGCGCTTACCGGGAATTGATGGACTGTCTATTTGTCGCACGTTGAAGTCAAGACCAGAATGGGCAGACATCTACTTCATTTTGCTAACTGCTCATAGTACTCCTGAATCCCATGTTAAAGCGCTCGATAGTGGAGCCGATGATTTTCTCGCTAAACCAATTCAGCTTAAAGAACTCAGCGCCAGACTTCGAGCAGGTTTGAGAGTCTATCGAGCCTTTCAAGAACAACGTAGACTCGCTCAAGAATTATCGCTTCAGCAACAACAACTAGAATCAGAAATTGCAGAGGCAGCCGAATATGTCCGATCGCTGCTCCCCGCTCCAATGGATGAACGAGTGATCGCACGATCGCAATTTCTTCCTTCTCGACAGTTAGGTGGCGATTGTTTCGACTATCACTGGCTAGATTCTGACTTTCTCGCCATGTACTTGCTGGATGTGTCTGGACATGGGTTAGGCGCTGCTTTAGTCTCTGTTTCGATTCAAAACATTCTCCGCGCTCAGATTCTTCCTGGAATTAATTTTTATCAGCCTGGACTGGTGCTAACTGCGCTGAATGAAGCGTTTGCATTAGAGCAACAAACAAACTGGTTAACCGAAACCTCTAGCGATCGCTACTTTACAATTTGGTATGGAGTTTACAGCTATTCCAAGCGCCTCTTGATGTATTCTTGCGCTGGACATCCTCCCGCTGTGGTGTTATCGGGTTGCTCTCCAAATCATCGGATCGATCGCCTTCGGACTCCCGGAACACCGATCGGGATGTTTCCAGACGCAAAATACAAAACTCACTTTTTCAAAGTTGAGCCAGAGAGTACGCTTTATTTATTCAGCGATGGCATCTATGAAGTCCGGCAACCAGACGGAGCAATGTGGACTTTAAATGAATTTATTGATTTACTCGATCGGTGTCACAATTCTGAAGACTTAGATAACCCTAAGAAAATCATTCAAGCCGTGAGATGCTTGAATCAAAATCACGACTTTGAGGATGATTGTTCTCTTTTGCAAATTAAGCTTTGATAGCTTAGTAAAGCAAGAATTTTATTGATCCAGACTATTGCACAAGCGATGATGCACCGGGAAAATTATTCAACTGTGTGCTTCTGCTGATAGAACTCGGTTTGACTAGAGAAAATGGGGAAAAACTGAATCACATCTGCAAGCTCTAGCAGCATTCTAATTTCCTGCTTGACTGCGCAGAGCGACAGCCGACCATGCGCCGCTCTTACGGCTTTTAACGCACTAATTAACGCACCCAAACCAGAACTATCCATAAATGCAGCTTGCTCAAAATCGATTAAAACGTCACTCGTTCCGGCTGCAATCAAATCAAGAATCTCTTGTCTAAACTGCTTGGCTTGAGAGTGACCTAGAATGCCACAAACTTTAATCACTTTCACAGGATAATACATCGCGGCTCACCTAAGTAATCGATAAATGAATAAAGCGCTGCTTAATCAAATCAGCACCCTACACCATAAAGCCCTAATAATCCCAAAATTTCTTTACGTGAAACTTCAGATCTTTCGTGCTTGTGTCTAATTGGAAGCAGGAGAATTCCGTATTTTCAACCTGTCTGAATTGCCGAATTGACCATTTTCGTATTCGTTAATTTCTATCAATATCATTGCTAAAGATTGACTATTTTGTTGTATTTCGTTGTGAACAGGGGAATTTTTTAGAAGGACATCAGGGCATTGATCGTAAGCCAATTATCGCGGAGCATTCGGTTTACCATGACGATCGAATTGAGCAAAAGCAGAATATTACCGATCGCAGCGACATCACCACTCTGCTATCAGTTAAGGATTGATTTAGATAGAGCCTAAGCGATTCCGTCTAAATAGCTTTCAAACTCTATTGCCTAATGTTTTATTTGAGGTCAACATGATCCAGCATTCTCCGACCCACTTCTCAACAGTACAAACGGAAGAAGCTTGCATAATGAAATTGCCTCCTCTGTTAACTGTCGTCGAAGCGGTTGCATTCCGCGCTCTTTGTCGAGAATTAATCGAGGCAGAGCCTGCACCCAAAAAAATCGTTCTTGACTTCGCTGAAACAATGTTTATCGATAGTAGTGCGATCGGTGCATTAGTGAGGTGTCTCAAAGCTTGCCAAGCTCATCAAATTGAGCTAGTTTTGCACAGTGTAAAGCCTGAGATTCTATCAGTTTTGGTGCTTGCAGACCTTGATCGACATTTCACTATTGAGGCTAAAGCTGTCGAATTAGAACCCCCTGCTAGCCCCACGATCGCGCCAACGCATCCCTCGATTCAGTCGAGAACAAAGCGTGCGCTCGACATTGTTGGCGCGATCGTGGGGCTAGGAATTACGGCGCTAGTGTTTGTTCCGATTGCGATCGCGATTAAACTGGATAGTCCAGGTTCAATTTTGTTTTCTCAAACGCGCTGTGGTCATTTAGGTAGACGCTTTCAGGTGTGGAAGTTTCGATCGATGGTTAGCGATGCAGAACAATTAAAAGCTCAGGTCGAAAATCAAAATGAAGGGGCATTCTTTAAAAATGCAAATGATCCACGGATTACTGGAGTCGGACGATTTCTTCGTAAGACTAGCTTGGATGAACTGCCACAGTTTTGGAATGTTTTACACGGCGAAATGAGTTTAGTCGGAACTCGTCCACCCTTACCCGAAGAAGTGGAACACTATGAAATTCCGAGCTGGCAACGCCTAGATGTGAAGCCCGGAATTACCGGAGAGTGGCAAGTGCATGGTCGATCGAAGATTCGCAATTTTGAGGAAGTGATTGAACTCGATTTGCGCTATCAACAACGCTGGAGTTTGAAGTATGATCTACAGCTATTGCTCAAAACGATCGTTGTATTGTTGAACAAAGATAGCGCATTTTAACGACTTTAGGAGCGATCGGAGATGAGCGGTCTTACAGAAATAGAAGATGTGATTCACTTCGATCAATTGGTCGTTCAGTCAGATTTAAGAGCGATCGCCCAGATCTTAACGTGGTTTGAAGCATTTCAGAAAGCTCCTGTCTCTCAGGCAGTTTGGTTACAGGGGCAAATTGCTTTAGTCGAAGCCTTCACCAACGCAGTTCGCCACGCTCATGAACTGTTACCAAGACAGACTCCGATCACTCTAGAAGCAGGAATTTGTGTTGATCGACTGGAAATTAGAGTTTGGGATCAAGGAGCGCCGTTCAATTTAGCACGGTTAATCGATCGAGTTGAGCAAGACTATCCTGAGCCGCTAGAACATGAGGCACATTGGGGTGCAGCTTTGTTTAAGAAGCTCCAGGACCAGCATCGCTGGAACATTGAATATCACTGTCTAAACGAAGGTCGCAATTGTTTACGCTTGGTCAAGTTTTGCTAGCAGAATTCGGTTTAAAGCGCTTCTGGGTCAATGCCGAGCGATCGTAGCCGTTCCGCCATTTGGTGCGCCCGTTGTTCTGCTTGCTCTGCCCGTTGGCGCTCTTGTGCTAATTGCTGCTCCGCCTGTTCTGCTCGTTGGCGCTCTTGATCAAGCAGTTGATTAATTTCAGCAAACGAGAAAAAGGAGATTCCGTCAGGTCGAAACAGTCGCAGTTCTGCACCTAATTCAAACCGGATTCCCAATCGAGGGCTAACCCAGCCCAACATCGATTCAATTCGATCGAGCATTCCATCTTCCGAGCGTATCCATCCTTCTAATCGGATGCGATCAGGATCATAGACATAGTATTCCTCAACACCATAGCTGTGATAAAACAGCAGCTTTCGCTCCATTTCGCGTTGCGTGTTGCCCGGAGATAATACTTCAAAGACAACTTGAGGCGGAATATTATTTTCTTTCCATTGTTGATAAGAGCCGCGATCGCCCTTTGGTCTACCAAACACAACCATTGCATCAGGGGCGGTACTCAGCCTATTGTTGCCTTCAACCGGATACCACAATAAATCGCCTGCAACAAATACATCAGCATTATCTGCAAACAACCATTCTAGATTCTGCTCAATCACTACAATCCAGCGAAATTGTTTGGTGTTGTCTGCCATTGGTTCGCCGTCAGTTTCCGGGTAAAACACATCGCTCTTGTTCGACTGCTGAGTCACCATAAAGCGGAATTTCCTGCAATGCTGAACGTTTTCTTAACTATAGTACAGTTGATTCATTTTTTCAGTGAGCCTTGAGAAATGCCAAAATAGATCGCACTGAATGGAAGACGAAACAGTATGGTAAGTGAAGTTAAAGCGATCGCAGGTTGCGGAATTCCCGTGGTTGGAAACGACATTGACACTGATCGCATTATTCCAGCTCGATTTTTGCGTTGCGTCACATTCGATGGATTAGGCGAACAAGTGTTTGCGGACGATCGCGCTCAGCTTAAAGGAGAGCATCCTTTTGATTTGCCGCAATATCAAGCAGCCACGATTCTGATTGTGAATGGGAATTTTGGCTGTGGATCGAGTCGGGAACACGCGCCGCAAGCAATCGCAAAATGGGGCATTCAAGCGATCATCGGTGAGAGTTTTGCAGAAATCTTTTTTGGCAACTGTGTTGCGATTGGAATTCCCTGCGTGACTGCTGATCCTAGTGTGACAAGCAAGCTTCAAACGCTAGTAGCAAATGATCCACAGGCTGAGGTGACGATCGATCTAGATCAAATGCAAGTGCGGTGTGGATCATTTACGGCTGCAATTTCGATGCCTGCAGGCGCACATCAAATGCTGACTTCAGGTACATGGGATGCTTGCGGTCAATTAGTCGCACAAGCAGAACAAGTCCGCGCCACCGCAGCAAAGTTACCTTATGTTGCTTGGAGCCGCTAGTCCTCTACCAAGTTGTGAAGGGATGCTTTGTGAGATTGGAATTGTAGTAGCGCGGATCATGTGAAACATCTTCCCCGATCCAGTCTGGAAGGTCGATCGCTTGATCCGCATTTCTCAGTTCAACTTCTGCAATGATTAATCCGTGATTTTCTCCTAAAAATTCATCGACTTCCCAAATCAAGCCGTTTAGCTCAATTTTGTGGCGATACTTTTCGATGAGAGGAGCCTTGCACAAAGTATCTAACATTTGCGCCGCATCGCTCACAGGAATCTCATACTCAAACTCAGCCCGCGAGATGCCTTGACTCATTCCTTTAATCGTGATGAAACCTCGATCGTTCACCGCACGAATTCTCACCGTACTCTCGACAGTGGGAATGTAGCCTTGTCGGTACAGTTCACCCGGAGCGAGATCTCGCCATTGATCGCCTTTGACTAAAAACTTGCGCTCAATTTCAACACCCATAGCCTTATTCCTCTTGCTGCAAAAACGCATCGACTTCTGCACCTGTCGGCTGAGCATCAATCGCCCCTGCCCGTGTTGTGGTTAATGCTCCTGCTGCACTCGCATATCGCACAATGCGATCGGCATCTTGATTCACTTCTGTAAGTTGATGCTGACAAAGTTGATGCACAAATCCAGCTAAGAAACTATCGCCTGCTCCGGTTGTATCTTTAACTGCGATCGAAAACGCTGGAACCTTGCCTTCTTTCTGGCTCAAACAGTAAGCACACCCTTTCTCACCTGCTGTGACTAGCACTCCTTCTAAGCTTTCAACTCGATGAGCAATCACACCCGGATCGGTAGTATCAAACAACCATTCTGCTTCTTCTTCTGCAAGCTTTAGATAGTCCGCTCGTTTGATTAATTCATGAATCATTCTAGGTGCGATCGTCTGATCATTCCAGAACACAGGCCGCCAGTTTACATCAAGTACAACTTTGACAAAGAACTGTTCAGATAGTTGAAGTGCGCGTTCGATCGCGGCTCGGCTCTCCGGATAAGCTAGTAGTAAAGTTCCAATCACCAAGTAATCTGCGTGCTGAAATAGCTCCGTTGGAATTTGATTGGCTTGTAGATGAGTGTCTGCAAATTCAGTTGTGTCTCGCTGCTCTCCAAAGGCAACGAAGCTACGATCGCCCGTTTCTGACCTTAAAACTAAAACGGTGCGTGTCGGTGCGGAATGCGTTTGAATTCCGGTGGTATCGACCCCGATCGTATGAAGCAATTCGACCAGCGATCGACCCTGTTCATCCTCGCCCACGCAGCCTACAAAGGCGCTGGATGTGCCCAATTTGGTCAACGCGCAGGCAACATTCGCGGGAGCGCCACCAGGGTAAGAAGTCCAGGAAGTAACCGATTCAAGCGGCAGTCCAGGTTGATTAGAAATGCAGTCGAATAGAATTTCGCCTAAGCAAATCACGCGAGGGTGCATTACAGTTTTACTGGTAGTGTGTCTTCTATTAGTGTATTTGCCCCTGCTGTCTCGAAACCTAAAGAAATCACGATGTCTTTACCTCCTGGAAATCTTGGATTGCCCGTCATCGGTGAAACGCTGTCGTTCCTCTTTGATCCGCAGTTTGTTGAGAAACGCTACCGCAAGTATGGCGTGGTATTCAAATCGCATATTCTTGGTAAGCCTGCTGTATTTATGATGGGAGCGGAAGCGGTCGAGTTTCTGCTTTCAACGGGGTTTGAAAACTTCTCTTGGCGGGATGGCTATCCGGAGACGTTTCATAAATTGCTAGGTTGATCGCTGTTTGCCCAAGAGGGTGAAGAACATCAGAGAAATCGTCGGTTGATCATGCCTGCGTTTCATGGTGCAGCCCTAGCGCGGTATTTTGAAACAATGGATAAACTGATCTGTAAATACTTAGTCAAATGGGAGCAAAAACAAGAATTCAAATGGTTTGAGGAATTCAAGCAGTTAACGTTTGAGATTGCAAGTCAAATCTTCTTAGGCATTGATTCGAGTGATGAAGCAAAACGCTTTAGTGATCTGTTTGCCACACTCACCGATGGCTTTTTCTCCTTTCCAAGCTTGCCAGGAAGCCGATTCCACAAATCAGTGAAAGCGCGTGATCAAATTTTGGCGCATTTGGATCAGGTGATCGATCGCCGCCGCCAGCACCCAACCGATGATGCTTTAAGCTTGCTGATCCAGGCAGAAGATGAGAGTGGCGATCGTCTCAGCACCGAAGAAATCCGGGTTCAGGCTTTGCTGCTTTTATTTGCTGGACATGAAACCACAACCGCAATGTTAACTTGGTTAGTTCTAGAACTTGCGCGACATCCTGAAGTGTTAGAAAAAGCACGATCGGAGCAACAACACTTCGATTCTTCGATCACTTTAGACCAACTCAGCAAAATGCCTTACCTAGATCAAGTCCTGAATGAAGTAGAGCGATTACATCCTCCGATCGCGGGTGGCTTTCGTGGTGTAATCAAACCATTTGAATTTGCAGGTTATCAAATTCCTCAAGGCTGGATGGCGCAGTATTCGATTTTGTTCACGCATCGATTACCGGAACTGTATCCGAATCCAGAGAAGTTTGATGTCGATCGCTGGAAAGATACGAAGCAAAAGCCTTCTAGTTTAATCGGTTTCGGTGGCGGTTCTCGCATCTGCATCGAGCTTGCCTTTGCCAAACTCGAAATGAAGTTGATCGCGGCTCATCTCTTGCGAAGCTACGCTTGGGATCTCTTACCCAATCAAAGCCTTAAGCCTGTGATTATTCCAACTCGCCGCCCCAAAGACGGCTTGAAGGTCAGGTTTCAATCGATTTCGCGGCTTGACTGATCCGATCTCACTTGCTCAAACGGATGCTGTAACTCATCCCGTGCTTCCTCGATCTCAACTATCACCTGTACCGCACCATAACGATCGCGAATCCCCCCTTCAATCTGTTCCGCAATCCAATCCCTTGCACCCAAAAACTCTGGATGCACCGTCACCCGCATCTCAACAAACACCTGCCGCCCCACAATTCCCCGCGATCGCACCCCATAACAGTGCGTCACACCTTGCACCTGGCGCACAATTGAAGCAATCGCTTCAGGCGCAATCGCGACTTGGCGCATCATCAGCGGTAACTGCCAATTCAGCACCCGCCAGCAGCTTACTCCGGCTGTAATTACCATTGCGATCGTCAACACTGGATCAAGCCACACATACCCGCGCCAAATTCCCAACAGTCCAACTAATAGAAGAATAGTTAACCAAGCATCTTGCAGAATGTGACGGGCATTCAACTTCAAAATCGAACTATCAAACGATCGCGAAACCTTGCGCTCAAACAACGCAAGCCCCACACTGGCTAAAAATACAACCGCTAACAATCCAATCACTGACAATCGCATCTGCACTGGAGGCAATGTTCTTAACGCTGAATCCGCCGCGAGTTGATCGATCGCTACCCCAAACAAGCTTAAGCCTGCAAACCCCAACAATGCGACCAGCAATAACGCTAATCCTGCCTCTAAGCGCCCATGCCCCCAAACCTCGCGCCCCGATTGCCGGTTCGGAGTTGAAAGCGCAATCAGACCCAAAACCGTACTGAATCCAGCAATTACGGTGTGAAGCGTCTCTGCAACGATCGACAGCGATCGTGTCGCCCACGCCGCTCCTACTTTCACCACCAGCATCAGCAGCGTTAGCCAAAGCGTCACCAGCAAAATCCGGCGACTAATTCTTTTCTGATTGACTTCAGCCATAAAGCGTTCCGAGGTAGGAGGATGATGAAAGCTGAAGTCCTTCACCCTGAATCAAGTTATGCAGCACTCTGAAATTCGGTTACTGGTTTTAGACATCGACGAGACGATCGCAGGCAAATCTAATCATATCCGTGAACCTGTCTTAGAGACGATCGCTGCCGCACAGAAACGCGGCGTACAAGTGGCGATCGCCACGGGACGGATGTATCGTTCTGCACTCCGATTTCACCAAGCAGTAGGCTCAACCTTACCTCTGATCGCTTACCAAGGCGCATGGATACAAGATCCCATGACTCAGCAGATTTTACGCCGCTGGTCAGTACCGAGAGCGCAACTGTCAGAACTCCTCGACTATTTTGAGCAGCCCAAGTTGCGTGAACTTTTGTCGATTCACTTTTATATCAATGATGATTTGTACGTCCGCGCTATGACTCCTGAAACGATCGCTTACGTCGAACGCAGTGGAATCACACCGATCGTCGTAGGCGACTTGAGATCGACGCTCCAGATGGAAACGACAAAAGTGCTGGCACTGAGCGACGATATCGCGCTAATCGATTCGCTGCTTGGCTCTTTGCAAAAACAGTACACACCCGCTGAACTCTATCTGACGAAGTCAGTCGCGACCTTCTTCGAGGCAACGAATCCAGCGGCAAATAAAGGCGTGGCAGTGAAATATCTAGCTGAAGAGTTGCTGAATCTCAAACCTGAGAACGTTATGGCGATCGGCGATAACTTCAACGACCTCGAAATGATTCAGTATGCGGGAATTGGGATCGCGATGGGAAATGCACCAGAAGCAGTGCAGCAGATCGCTCAATGGGTTGCGCCGCCTGTAGAAGTAGATGGGGCTGCGATCGCACTCGAAAAATTCTTGCTTTAAAATCAGAAAGGGCACCGACGACTGGCCGTGTTTCGTCTCGGTGCCCTTAGCTGGTTCGCTCCTCACACTCCAATACTATAGGTGGGTTTCATAGGTTTGTCACCCTTTGGCTGATAAAAATTCTTTATGGCGATTTTGTGACATTGATGTGACATTCGATCTCAACTTGTGCTGCCGAATCTTAAAGGGTTTCCGGTGCTAACACGCCCAATCCTTGCTCTAAAAGCTGTTTCAAAAGCCAATGAGTAATCATTACTAAAGCTAATCGACATTGCGCGATTTCACAGTCAACCGTGTCGTACTTTACAATTTGGCAGTGTGGGTAAAACGCTTGAAAGGCTTGGCTAAGGGCGATCGCGCTCTTCAAAACCGTTGCTTCTTCCCAAGTGTCCAGCGTTGTGACAATCTGCGCAGTGAGCGATCGCTCCTGTTGCAATAAAAGTTTTCCATCCCTCAACCAAATCGCTTCTTGACTAATCAGAACCTGTGAATCGACCAAGCGTAAAAGCGCCGCGCAGCGGGCATAGCTGTACTGACAGAAGAAAACCTCAGGATTTTTTGAAAGCGTTTGATCGGGTACCGCGTTCGACTGCCACTCAAGACCCTGAGACGAACAATGCCGTAGCACAACTTGCAGCCAAGCGGAGATCGCGATCGCTCCAAATTCAAATTCAAGTTGCCCTGCTTCAGTTGCCCTCACCGTAAGATCACGGAGAAGCTTCTTTTCAATCTCAGTTTTTGCAGAATCGAACGGCGACGATAGAAAGAAGTCAATAATTTGGCCTGCAACTTGCTGAGTCGTTTGGATTGATCCTGCACCGAATTGAAGCGCGATCGACGAGCGATATAGGGCGATCGCAGTTTGATTCCTAACCTGTTTCGGCACGCTCAGTTGCTGAAAATGCTTGAAATTCGAGAGTTCTATCTCGAATTTTGAGTGCATAATTAGGGAGTTTTCTACTTCAACATCCGTCTTTTGGCAGATTACCTCGTATATTTTCAGAAGTAACAATGAGCGAAGCGTAGGATAAGTAATCTTTGGTAGGTTACAATTCACAGTAATTACGGTTGAAGCCCTAAGATGAGACACTTTTGACCAAAAAAGTTCAGCTCTACCAGTAGTTTATGCTTGAATCTGTAAAAATCACCGTGATTCCACTGTAAGTAGCCAATTTCTCCGTATAATCTCGTAAAGACACCGGATACAGAGAACTGACCACACCCCCTGAGCAAACCTTCCATTGGTTTGAATCTCTTCTGCAATCCCGCTGGACTCAGCGCTTGTCAAAGTCTCACTGTTCTCCAACAGCCTATTAATGTATGTACTCAGTCACTCCCCAAAATTCTGACGCGGCTCGTCCGTTCCTCACTTGGCAACGAATCATTGATTGGGCGCAGGAACATTATCGCGTTCGCAACTTTAGCAAAGATGAACGGGTTCCAACTCGTCCGGGCTTGCTTTACTTGGTACAGAAGGGCGCGGTTCGCTTGGTTGGTACGGCTCAGGTGAATGCAACGAGTGGGAATGCGGCTCGCTTGGCTCGAATTAGCCCAGAGGAAGCTTTTTTAGGATTTGTGGGAACGGGTCAACCGTTTGAAATCGTAGCGCAGTCGCCCTTTACGCTCCAGGCTTATGCTCATGTAGATCAAACCTCTGTCGTCTGGATGTACTGGCATGACTTGGACAATTGGCCTCACTTCCGCCGCGAAGTCTTGGATGCGTTCCGCTATCAGCATCAGCGCAAATTGCTGTGGCTCAGTACGTTAGGACAACGCCGGACGATCGACCGACTGCTCGGCTTTTTGACCCTGTTAATCGAGGAATACGGTGAACCCACGGATGAGGGATACTGCTTACCTTTTCCTCTGACTCATGCTCAAATTGGTAGCGCGATCGGCTCGACTCGTGTGACGGTGACGCGCTTAATGGGTAAGCTGCGGCAAAAGGGAATGATTCGGACTCAGGGAGATAATCTCCTTTGTCTACCGACGGATTCGGTGATGGCTCGTTCTGAAGGAAAGCTAAACGAAAATTAGCACGATCGTGATCACAAGAAGATCCGAGAATGCAGTGATCCCCGGCTCTTCTTGCTATTTCTAAGTGTTCCCGTCATGATTTTTGTCACGGGTGCTTCTGGAGGTGTGGGAGCCGCAGTCGTAAAATATTTGCGCGATCTCAAGGTGTTTAACACATTGTCTTGATCTCGGTTCCAGGATCATTGTCATTCATGACAGAAACCCCTAAAGTGCTAATTCTTCAGCGACGATCGCGACCAGTTTTTTCGCGGCTCCTGGTTCTCCCCGCACTCGTCTAAGTCGATCTCGCATCTGATCTAGCTTTTCGGGATGCTCAAGATAATCGATCGCCAGGTCTGCGACTTCCTGCGGCTTCAGTTTTCCAATTAGTTCTGGCACGATCATTTCTTTTGCCCAAATGTTGGGCCAAGCTAATAAGCCCAATCGCTTCAGCATCATCGAGTTGATCAGCTTTGCCATACTAGAGCCGACTCCCGGCAGATTAACAAGCAATCCTAAGAGTCCATCCCATGACCGCATCGCATCAAGCTGCTGTGTGGGTAAGATCACAATCATCGGCACAGCGAGCGATCCAAGCTCTGCGGTATTCGCGCCAACTGTTGTGATACACAATTGACACTGGGACAGCACTTCATAAACTGGAACCCGCTCCTCATTTCGAGATTGCCAAAGCTCGATCGCGACTCCATTCTGAGTTTTTAATATCAGTCGATCGCCTTGAATCAATTCGCCGGAAACGTTGCCCATGAGCGGCACGATCGGATTCTGTTCTGGATCAGCATACTTCGCTAAAGTGGGTAGATCTAACGTTGGAGCAACGGGGATCACAAATTGCGCTTGAGGACGATCGCGCTGAATTTCTTCAGCGATCGCCATCATGATCGGCACACCTTGCATCAGCTTTGAAGGCTTTGATCCCGGCAGCAGTCCGATGAATTCTTGTGAGGAAGGGCTTGTCTGTTGAGTCTGCACTTCTGCCATGAGATCCCCAACCACGCTGATTTTGTCTCTAAATTGAGCGGGGGCGCGATCGAGAATTTCCGATCGCATCACACCAAAGCGATCAATCCAGCGATGCCATCGGGCCTCCCATTCGGCATAAATCACGGTGCGATATCCCAACCGCTTGCCAATCACCACCGGGAAAAACTGATCGCCACCCAGAAAAATCACCACGCCGCGATCGTGCCAGTCCCAGTTGTCCGCTGTTTTTCCTCCTAGCAGAAACGGGAAAAAATGCTCTGCGGATTGAACGCGATCTACTTCGGGATAACTCCGGGCGATTTCCGCCTCTTGTCCACTAGCGTTCGGACAGGGAGACAGCACGATCGAAATCCGCGGCTCTGAACCGAGTTGCGCTCTGAGTTCCCGAACCGTGGGCTTTACCCAGGTTGCAAGTTCACCCGGAGCATTTGACAGAATCAGAATATCAACAGCCATAACAACAATCAGAATGGTACTTCTGATTATCAATGACGCAGTTCACACAAAAAAGAGCAATTACGACTCAAAGTAATGCGGCGTGAAGGTTCCGTGCAATCCATAGGGAATGTGGTGCTTCAGATGCAGCGTTGTAACAATGCTGAGATCTTTGGCATTGACAATTACCACGTCAGATCGATCTCGCTCTGTGTTAAACACCGTTGCAATCAACCATCCGTCATCTTCTTCGCCCTGCAACTCTGTGTAAAGTCCATCCTCAGAAGCGTTTCCACGTGGAACAAATACAGGTTCACTCACATATCCAGTGGGTGCAAAGCTGCAAAGCTGCCGCGCTCCAGTCTCGACATCGACTTTAACGATCGCTTGATGCGGTGCATTCCCTGTTTCCGCATGAGCCGCCGCCATGTAGATATAGCGATGTGGTCGTCCAGCTTTTGCCGGATGAATAAACGGAAATTCACAGCAGCGGGGTTCGAGTAGAGTGCGATCGACCTGACCCGTTTCTAAGTTCATGCGAAAACGCCACAGTTGACCGGGTGAAAGTGCATCAAACTCAGTTTCTCGGTAATCTGCACCAGGTTCAACAGCGGGCAAACTGGTGTAACAAACTGAATCAATTACAATCTCGCCCTCCTGCTCGAATGCGTTTGCATGATGAAACACAAAGCCGGATGGAGTTTCGAGAGTTTGAGGTTTTGCTTTAATTGCCGGATCGCGTGGAATGATCAGAACTTTTGTCGGTTGATCCGGCTGGAATTGAATACATTCTCCTGCCGACCGCGTTCCTGCTAAAAACGGCAGCGGGTTAAACTTCACTGGATTCTGGAAGAAAATACAGTAGTTCGGCGTAATGGCAAAGTCGTGAATAAAGGCAAATCCGGGCACCGGATAATCGTGCTGGCGAACAATATTGCCATCAACATCGAGTTCGTAGATTGCGATCGTAAACGATAGCCCTGCCTTGATCGAGAAATTCACCAAGCAAGGCTTGCCACCGTCAAATTTGCTCGACGGATCAATCCAAGGATGTGCCGCAAACGGTGCGCCTTTTCCTAGCTTGCCGTCGAAATACTCTAAACCCAGCGTTTCTAGAGTGTTTGGATCAAGTCGATGGGGTTCAGCCGCTTCCCACAGTGCCAGCAGCTTACCGCCCCAGTAAATCACCTGCGTATTGGCGATATTTTTAATCCGGACATCAAAGGCATTGGCCAACCAACCGCCAGATTTCTGCGTCCCGAACACGCCGCGATAGAGAATTTTTCCAGCTTTCTGCTCCGCCAAATAGCCCTCAGTTCTGACAAACCGATTGCGGAAGTGAGCGCGTCCATCGTGAAAAGAGATCGCGCTAATCATGCCATCCCCATCAAACGGATGCTGAAATCTTTCGCCGTTGACCTCAAACAATCCAGGCCCATTTCTAAACAGCGTTCCGTTTAACTCGGCTGGCAGTTCGCCTTCAATTTCATCGATCCAGTAGTCATATTCTTGCGTGAGCGATCGATAGCCCCGCTGCCATTCTTTCGTGTTGTAAGCCTTGGTCGGAACCGTAGCCGCATGTTCAAAAAGCTGAAACCCTTGCATTGTTCGTTCGTACCTTTACCTTGATTTTTACTTGGCTTTTAAATGAGAAGAACCCCGAATGTTTTCACAAATTCGGAGTTCTGATCAGCGGTGATTTAGCTACTCGATCGAAGTCTCCACCGCTTCACCTGCCACCGAAACTAAATTCGGCATAAATGCCTGTCTGATCGGTTTTGCCGGATCAGCTTCCAACGCAGGAGGATATTGAACGGTGGACGTTGTTATATCTGCCCCAGGCAACCAGCTCAACAGCGGTAACGGCAACAACGTACTCAAATTCGTAATTAGCACCAAAATCCAGAGGTTATCGAAATTCGTATCGGTCACGCCTAACCAGTGAGTTAACAGCGCCCCGAACTCATACGACACCAGCCCCGATAAGTTCACTACCGACATTAACAAAGCAAATAGCGTGGCTTCTACCCCCGGTGGGCAGAGTCTTGCCGCCAACACCAACACAGGCATAAACGCGATCTGCCCCATCACCGTCAGAATTAGGCTGTCCCCCAAGCTAAACCAGCGATCGTCGATTCCCAACGCTCGATTGGTATGCGTTACAAGCAGCAGCATCGTCAGACCTAATACTGCGGAAATTACCGTAGACCAGCCGAAAATGGCGCGAAACGGCACAGCTTTGAGAAATCGCTGAAAAACCCAAATTCCAACCACCGAAGCGATGCTCGTCACTAATCGCACTCGCCCTAAAAACTCCGGCTCAAACCCTAATTCATTGGTTGAAAAGTAGAAAAACGAGGATTCAGCTGTGGGTGTCGCCTGCCATAAAAATAAAAACAGGGTCGGCAGCCAAATTGATTTCTGCGACACTGCTTGCTTAAGCTGCTTTAACTGATCGCCCACGATCGACCAATTCGCTTTCTCGGTGACGGGCGATTCTGCGATCAACCACGCCACACAAGACACAATCAGCGGAAACGTCGCCGTAATCCAAAAAATCGTCCGCGTGTCAAAATGCTGAAGCAGCGCACCGCTAAAATACGCCGTAATCAAACCTCCCACGGCAGACGCGCCCCAACTGAGTGACTGGAGCGATCCCGCACCGCTCACTGATTCTCCTCGCGCCCGCTCGACCACTAGCGAATCTACAATCACATCGGCGATCGCGGTCGAGAGCGATCCGAGCGAAATCGCCAAAGTTGCTGCCCAGGCAGAATGCACAACGGTTGCAAGTAAAACCCAAGCGAGCGCGCCTAGTATTCCTGACAGCACAAGATAAGGACGACGACGATATCCAAAGATCGGCAAGCCGTCCGAGATAAATCCAAACAGGGGTTTAATCATCCACGGCAGCGCGACAATTCCCAACAGCGCCGATACTTCCGCCGGGTTCAGGTGTAACTCGTCTTTGAGAAAGAAACTCACTGCCAAGCGAGCCAGCCCCAGAATTCCCTGAACAAAGTAGACCAGAAGAATCGCGATTAGCTCAGCAGAAGGCTCATGACCGAAAAACAGCTTTTCAGTAATAGAGTCTTTGAATTTGCGATAGCGAGCGTCAGAGACAATCATTATTGATGATTCTTTACAATTATCAATCGCTTTGATCATATCGCTATATTCAAAACTAGCGCGAGTTTCAGCGGTTAAAGTTAAGCGATCGCTGATTTTTGCTGAGAATCTTCGGTCTGCAGCCGCTGAATGAATAAGATTTACGGATTAAATCCTCTGGCTTACGTAATACTTTGACACTTTTCGTTACATTAGTTAATATATTTCCAGCTAATGCGTTTCAGAGTAATAACCATGCAAGATACACAAAAGATGACGGCAACGGCTACGGAAGACCGCAATGCTTGGAGATTTGGCTTCACCCCGCAAGCCGAATTGTGGAATGGTCGGTTTGCAATGCTCGGTTTTGTCGCTGCTTTAGCTACGGAATACTTGACGGGTGGTGGAACGCTTCACTTCCTGGGTCTGATGTAATTTTTCCTCTAAATTCTGGTCAACCTTGAAAGCTAGTCTTGCGGGTATCTCTTTTGGGGGATGCCCGATTTTTTTGGCTCAAGCCGCCGATCGCTTCACAAATAAATAGACGCTGCTTCTTTGATACCGAAGCTCGAATTCTGGGTTGGCTTGAACTTGACTCAAAATCTGTTGAGCGAACTGTGAACTGCTTGCCCATCCCGGAAATGCTGGATTGAGTAGAACGTACTTAAAATCACTTAAGTTCGTCGCGGGTTCGCTGCGCTTGAGGTAGTCGATCGTCGTTCGATGCGCGAGGTGCGGCACAAGATAACTCGTCGTTAACACAGGCTCTTTAGTCGTAATTTGCGCGATCGCAGCATAAGTTTCCGATAGGATCGAAACGCGATCAAGGTAACGCGACCCAAAATAACCGAATTTCGCCAATGCTAGAAAACCAATCAGCGACCAGACCAAGATCAGGTGCGATCGTCGTCTTTGGGTTGCAACGGTTGAGATCGCCATCACCATCAAAAACGGCAGAATGGGCAGCGCATATTGATTCACTAAATCTCGCTGATTTGCAAACCCCGAGAGTAAATTCATTGCAAACACTGGAATGGTTGCTAGAAGCGGCGCAAGATGACGCAGCGAAACACCCCAGCCGATCGGTGCCAAAACTAGCACAAGATAGAGTAGGTTCTCGCTCGAGAAAAGCCGTCTGACCCAAAGCCATGGCTTTAAGCCCAAATTTTGTACAATCTCATCGATCGAAGCGCCCAAATAGCTGTAGCGCATGACAAAATCCGCTCCTGCGGGACGAAAGTGAGGAATAATCACCCCCGTTGCAATCACAAACCAACTCACACCCAAAATGAGCGCGATCACCCCAGATTTTTTACGCCCTTCAAACCCAATCAGCCAAACTCCCATTGCCGCGATCGACAGCGCCAAAGATGCCCGACACCCCAAAATCAGCACCACACACAGCGTAAACCAACCAATTCGATTTGATCTCGCCGTCCAAATTGCCGCAAAAAACAGTGGCAGAGCAATCACTTCAGGATGAAAATCAAACAGACTGAGATTAAAAACAAGTGGATAAAGTAAATAGGCAACGGCGATCGCATTCGATTTCTGGCGATCGAGTCCTGCCTGATGCGCCAAGTACCAAACGGGGATCGTCGCGATCGCAAACATCCCACTCTGGATTGCAAACAACTCATAAACGCTGGGAAAAATCTGATAAACGCCTGCGATCAGATATAAAATCCAAGCCGCATGATCGCCGAGAACGTGATAGGGGCGGAAAGACACGATCGGCGTTTTTCCCTGGCTAATTAGATAAACTGCTTGATCAAAATAGCCCAAATCGAGCGCGTTGGACTGCAACAGCAAATGTCGAATGACACTCACAGTGAAGAAACCCACAAAACTGGAGATCACAAGCGATCGCAAAAAATTTTCTGATTTCCAGAATCGGAGAATCCACTGCATAAATCCGGCATATCACAGGACGCAGATAGCCTAACCTGTTCCTTCACACTTCTCAAGATGTCCCCCTTGTGAGGCAGAATAAAGCAATTCGGATAGACAAGGGTGAGGGCATCATCCGCTTCTGATAAAATTTGGAAGGTTTTTAAGAACTTAGAGCCAATGGGATCAACGCGGGTACGAATTGCAATCGATGCAATGGGTGGAGATAACGCCCCCGACGAAATTGTCGCGGGAGCGGTGCGGGCACAGGCAGAACTCGATGTCGATGTCGTCTTGGTGGGTGATCCGCAACAGGTGGAAGCGGCTCTGAAGCATCATACGCAGTCTTCGGCAATTGAAATTGTGTCCTCGGAAGGCACGATCGCAATGGAAGAAGAGCCGCTGACGGCACTGCGTCGTAAGCCAAAAGCCTCAATCAATGTGGCAATGGATTTGGTGAAGCAAAAACAAGCGGATGCAGTGGTTTCGGCAGGGCATTCCGGCGCGGCAATGGCAGCAGCATTGCTGAGATTAGGACGCTTGAAAGGCATTGATCGCCCTGCGATCGGCGCTGTTTTGCCCACGCTAATCGCTGGCAAGCCTGTGCTAATTCTCGATGTCGGTGCCAACGTCGATTGTCGTCCCAAATTCCTAGAGCAGTTCGCCTTGATGGGCACGATCTATTCGCAATATGTCTTGGGCAATTCTGAGCCAAAAGTCGGCTTACTTAACATTGGCGAAGAACCAAATAAAGGCAACGAACTCGCGATTCAGACCCATCAATTATTAACGGATAATCCACTGATTCCGTTCATTGGCAATGCAGAAGGGCGCGATGTGCTGTCTGGACACTTTGATGTGATTGTTTGTGATGGCTTTGCCGGGAATGTGTTGCTGAAATTTGCTGAAGCGGTTGGTGAGGTAGCGCTACAGATTCTGCGCGAAGAATTACCCCGTGGTCTACATGGCAAAGCGGGTGTCACCTTACTGCGCCCGAACCTGAAGCGAATCAAGCAGCGGATGGATCACGCAGAGCACGGGGGCGGATTGCTGCTCGGTGTCGATGGGGTCTGCATTATCAGTCACGGCAGTTCGCAGGCTCCGACGATTTTCAATGCTGCACGATTGGCGAAAGACGCGATCGACAACAATGTTTTAGACCGAATTCGCTCAAGCTACGATCCAACGGTTGCTGCGCGTTCTGACAGCTAACCTACGCACTGGAGTTAAAGATTTTGGTGGACTACTCAGGGGTCGGAATTGCCATTACAGGATGCGGATCAGCCGCACCGGAGACTGCGATCGACAACGATCGTTTAAGTGAAATCATGGACACTTCCGACGAATGGATTGCCTCACGCACCGGGATTCGGCAGCGACGGCTCAGCGATGCGTCTGGATCGCTCGTGCAGCTTGCGACCGAGGCGGCGAGGGGCGCGATCGAGATGGCGGGCATTGAGCCGATCGATTTAGATTTGATTTTGCTCGCGACTTCGACTCCAGACGATATGTTCGGCAGTGCGTGTCAGGTTCAAGCAGCCTTGGGAGCCTCGCAAGCGGTGGCATTTGATTTAACAGCGGCTTGTTCGGGGTTTGTGTTTGGGCTGGTGACTGCGGCGCAATATATTCGCACCGGAACTTACCGTAATGTGCTGCTGATCGGGGCGGATATTCTATCGCGCTGGGTGGATTGGAGCGATCGCCGGACTTGCGTATTATTTGGCGACGGTGCGGGCGCGGTAGTCATGCAAGCGAATACGGTCGATCGCTTACTGGGATTTGAGCTGAGAAGCGATGGCAGTCAGCATCACTGCTTAAATCTGGCGTATTCAGGAGAGCCAAAAGCGTTACTGAACGACTGTGAAATCACCCAAGGGCAGTTTCGATCGTTAACAATGAACGGGCAGGAAGTCTATCGCTTTGCGGTCAAACGAGTGCCGGAAGTGATTGAAAAAGCGCTGTTTCGGGCAAATATCACTGTGGATGCGATCGACTGGCTGCTACTGCATCAAGCGAATCAGCGAATTTTAGATGCAGTCGCCCATCGTTTAGGAATTCCCTCGGAAAAAGTAATCAGCAATCTGGCAAAATACGGCAATACTTCAGCCGCATCAATTCCCCTCGCGCTCGATGAAGCTGTGCGGGGAGGAGCGGTAAAACTAGGGGAGACGATCGCGGTATCCGGCTTCGGCGCGGGCTTGACTTGGGGAGCCGCAGTTTTTCAATGGGGACGCTAACTCGATTCATGACAACTAATTAGGACAATGGTAAAAACGGCATGGGTGTTTCCTGGGCAGGGGTCTCAGGCGATCGGAATGGGACTCGATTTATTAGAGGTTCCCGCAGCAAAAGCGAAGTTTGCTCAGGCAGAAAAAATTCTCGGCTGGTCGGTGGTCGAGATTTGCCAAAGCACGGAAGATAAAGTGTCGCAAACGCTTTATACGCAGCCTTGTCTGTATGTGGTAGAGACGATTTTGGCGGATTTGCTGAAGGAGAAAGGCCGGTATCCTGACTACGTTGCAGGGCATAGTTTAGGCGAATATTCGGCGCTATATGCAGCGGAAGTGTTTGATTTTGAAGCGGGACTGCGATTGATGCAGCGTCGAGCTGAGCTGATGGATAGTGCGTCGGATGGCATGATGGCAGCGCTGTTAGGGTTCGATCGCGATCAGCTTGAGGCAGTGTTGGCACAAACACCGGATGCGGTTCTGGCGAATGACAACAATTCAGGTCAGGTGGTCATTTCTGGAGTGCCTGCGGCGGTTGAAGCAGTGATGTCACAAGTGAAATCGAAAAGAGCGGTCAAATTGAATGTGAGCGGGGCGTTTCACTCGCCTCTGATGGCAGATGCGGCGGCGCAGTTCCAAACGGTGCTGGATTCAGTGAATTTCAAAGCGGCTCAAGTGCCAGTTTTGTCAAACGTTGATCCAATCCCAAGCCGGAATGCGGGTGAATTAAAAAGTCGGTTAAGTCGGCAGATGACGGGTTCGGTGCGGTGGCGCGAAATTTCGCTCAAATTTCTGGAAGAACAGGTCGATCGAGTCGTCGAAGTCGGTCCTGGAAAAGTTTTGACGGGAATTATTAAGCGCACTTGTCCCGATCTCGTGTTAGAAAATGTGAGCAGTCTTGCTGACATCCCCGTATGAGAGAAACGCCCACCTGCCCTGTGAACGCTGAAATTTCACCCGATCGTGAACCTTTGATCAGTTTGATTCTGTATCACCTGTTCAAATGGTCGATCGTGTCTCCGGTGCTGCACACTTATTTTCGCGGTCGCATCTACGGAGCGGAGAATGTGCCGAAACAGGGGCGGCTCCTAGTCGTGAGCAATCATGCCAGTGATTTCGATCCGCCGTTGTTGTCTTGTGCGATCGGTCGTCCGGTCGCTTATATGGCGAAAGAAGAACTGTTCAATGTTCCTGTTCTGAAGCAGGCGATTAAGGCATACGGGGCATATCCGGTCAAGCGAGGAACTGCCGATCGCTCAGCGATGAAAGCGGCGATGGCTTCGATCGAGTCCGGTTGGGCGACGGGTGTGTTTCTCGATGGCACTCGCACTACTGACGGTCGAATTGCTGATCCGAAATTAGGAGCCGCTTGGATTGCGGCAAAAACGAATTCGCCTTTAATTCCAGTGAGCTTGTGGGGAACGCATCAGATATTCAAGCCTGGAAGCGCGATTCCGCGCCCTGTGCCGATTACGATTCGGATCGGGGAAGTCATTGACGCGCCGCAGAGTAGCGATCGATCTGAGCTTGAGGAAATCACTCAGCGATGCGCTGCTGCAATTCATGCGTTACATGATTTAGGACGGTGACGAATTGAGCCGAGACAACTGTTACACTCGATCGGGCGAAGGATTAGAAGGATAGCGAATGCCGATCGAGACTTGGTTTCCTCTAGCGATTTATTATGAGGACTTGCCAGATGCCGCGAAGCATCAACAAAGTTTGATCAAGGCGGTACTACAGCTAGAGAAAGAAGCAATCGAACCCCGGAACTATCCGGAGATGGCTTGGACAGGAGACATTCACGGCGTTAATCAGATTCATACTCATCCCGCTTTTGAATGGATTGTGAAACAAGTCGAGCAGCACGTCGCCGCTTATCTACAAGACATCGGCGTGGATTTGAGCAAAGTGGATCTGTACATCCAAAGAGCGTGGCCCATTGTCTCACGGGCTGAACAAGAAATCGGCGCTCATTCCCACAATACGGCTCATATTAGTGCGGTTTACTATATTCAGGTGCCGACTGACGAAATGGGCGATCCAGGAAGTTTAGTCTTCTTCAACGATGCGCGAGTGAATGAAGTTTGTCCGGGGCTGGGAAGCGAGAATACGGATATTGTCGATGCAGATAACTATCTGAATCAGCTTTATGCTGCTTATCCACCCGTGGAGGGGCGGTTGCTGATCTTTCCAGCGAAACAGCGTCATGCAGTCACAATGAATGAGACAGAGGAATTGCGGATGTCTTTGTCCTTTGACATTGTGGTGACAGCAACAGGAACCGCGGCAGGCGTATATGAGTTTCTAACGCCGCCGCCGCAGCAATGGAAGAAATTTTCTGGTTAGCAAAGGTTCCTCATGACCGGATAGCGAGTAGAACCTGACCTGCGGAAACCGTCTGCCCCTGAACGCAGTAAAGTTCTGTAATGGTTCCTGCTTCGTCTGCGGTCACTGCAATTTCCATTTTCATTGCTTCTAAAATTACTAAGCGATCGCCTTCTGCAACTACATCTCCTGGCTTGACCAAGACTTGCCAGACATTTGCAGAAACATGAGCAACGACGGCTTCACTATCTGGAGGCAGAACAATCTCAGGTGTTTCTTCCTGATCAGCTTGTGCTTCTTCGAGGGTTTCTTGGCGGGTAAATTCTCCGGCCGCTTCCCAGCGATCGCGCTCTGCTTGGAATGCGGCACGTTGTTTCCCTCTAAATGCAGCAATCTCATCCGCATTCGATTTGAGAAACTCATTGTATTTTCTCAAACTAAAGGTTTCTTCTTCGATTCTGAGCTTCAGTTTGCCTTGAATTAAAGCTTCTCGATCGCGTAGCAATTGTTCTGCTGAAACCGGATAGTATCGAATCTGATCAAAGAACCGCAATAACCAAGGCTGTGTAAAGTCCTCTGTTTGCTTGTAACGGTTCCAAATTGGTACGGTGCGTCCTACAAATTGATAGCCACCCGGACCTTCCATGCCATAGATGCACATATAAGCCCCACCAATCCCGACTGCATTTTCTGGTGTCCAAGTGCGAGCAGGATTGTACTTCGTGGTGACGAGACGATGCCGTGGATCAAGCGGTGTAGCAACAGGTGCACCGAGATACACATCTCCTAATCCTAAAACTAGATAGCTTGCATTAAACACAATGTCTTTGACTTGCTCGATGCTATCTAAGCCATTAATGCGACGAATGAATTCGATGTTACTTGGACACCAAGGCGCATCGGGTCGCACCGACTGCATATATTTCTGAATGGCTAACTGGGTCGATTCATCATTCCAAGAAAGTGGTAGATAAACAATGCGAGTCGGGACTTCGATCGTATCAATGTTCGGAAGTTCTGATTCAGCTTTAGTCAGAATTGCAATCAGTTCTTGAACGGGAAGAGTGCGACTATCGTAGTGAATTTGAAGCGATCGGATTCCCGGTGTGAGATCAATAATGCCCGGAATGTGGTTCTCTTGCAGCCATTGAACCAAGGCATGAACACAGAACCGTAAGTTCAAATCCAGCACCAGCTCCCCATATTCGACGAGAAGATACTTATCTCCAGCTTGGCGATAGGTGACGGGAATTTGATCGGCATCAAAAATCCGATCCAGAATCGGGGAGTGTTCTACGACTTGCAGCGGTGCAGGTTTTGGTAACGGAGTGAGTGTTACGATCGCGCTATCCTGAGCAAGTTCTCGATCGCGGGCTTCCGTCGCGCTTAACCGATAAAACCGAACGGTATCCCCTGGCTTTAACTGTCCAATTTTCCAGAGTTCAGATTGTACGATCGTTGCCGGACAAACGAATCCGCCCAAACTAGGTCCGTCATGAGCAAGGATGATTGGCATATCACCAGTAAAGTCAACCGTGCCGATCGCATAAGCATTATCGTGAATGTTCGATGGATGTAGACCTGCTTCACCGCCATCGGTTCGCGCCCATTTCGGTTTCGGTCCGATGAGACGAATTCCTGTTCGAGCGGAGTTGTGGTGGATTGTCCAATCGGTTGAGAAGAACATATCAATGTCTTCGGGTGTGAAGAAGTCCGGTGCACCATGCGGACCATACATCACTCCGATATTCCATTGAGTCGAGCATTGTTCTTTGTACTGTTGAACTAACTCAGATGAACAGTGTCGAGCTGAAATTTCGCTTGTGGATTGCTCAATGTGTAGAACGTCCCCGGTTCTGAGAGTTCGTCCTGCATGTCCACCAAACTGTCCGAGCGTGAAGGTCGATCGACTGCCCAGATACTCTGGCACATCCAAACCATTCTGAACAGCGATGTAAGTTCGATATCCATCGCCTTGAATTGCTTTAAGCTTCAGGGTGCTCCCTGCTTTGACTTCAATTGCTGTCCAAAATTCAACAGGTTGCCCGTTCAGAGTTGCCTTCATGGTTGCGCCTGTAAGCGCGATCGTTGTATCACAGTTAAATCGCAGCGTTGGACCTGTTGCCGTACATTCTAAACCTGCTGCGGATTCAGGATTCCCCACAATTCGGTTTGCCACTCGGAAGGCAAAATGATCCATCGGACCTGATGGGGGCACACCAATATCCCAATATCCCAGCCGTCCTGGATAGTCTTGAACTGTGGTGTAAGTTCCAGGCTCTAGAATGTCGATCGTTCTCGGCTTGTACTCGAATGAGTTGAGAAACCTTGTGCTGATCGTTCCAGCTTGGAACTTGGGAGCAGCAACCACCTGCTTCAGATAGTCTAAGTTCGTTTCGATGCCTGCGATCGTTGATTGCTCTAAGGCAGATTGAAGGGCTGCGATCGCGGAGGTGCGATCGTCACTACGAACAATCACTTTTGCCAGAAGCGGATCATAAAACGGTGTTACCTCAGTCCCCGCTTCAATCCAAGCATCAATGCGAACCGAATCCGGAAACTCGACAGCATTTAACAATCCAGAACTCGGCTGAAAGTTCTTGTTCGCATCTTCTGCATACACTCGCACCTGAATCGAATGACCTTGCGGACGATGCTGATAAGCTTTGATAAACTCGGTCTCACCTGCTGCCACTCGGATCATCCATTCAACGAGATCAACGTCGCTAACTTCTTCCGTGACACCATGTTCAACCTGCAAGCGAGTGTTGACTTCTAGAAAATAGAACTGTTGTGCTTCGACATCAAACACATATTCGACAGTTCCCGCCGATCGATAGTTCACTGCTTTCCCAAGTCGAATCGCCGCGTCAATCAATCCCTGTCTCAACTCATCAGAAACTCCTGGTGCGGGCGTTTCTTCAATCACTTTCTGATTGCGTCGCTGCGTGGAACAGTCCCGCTCACCTAGCGCAATTACATTCCCGGTGCCATCCCCAAAGATCTGAACTTCAATATGTCTTGCAGTTTGAATGTATTTTTCTAGGAAAATTCCGCTTTGCTTGAAGTTAGATTGACTCAAGCGCTGAACTTTCTCATACGCATCGGATAGTTCTGCTTCACTCATGCACACCTGCATCCCGATGCCACCGCCCCCTGCGGTACTCTTGAGCATCACCGGATAACCGATCGTACTCGCCACTTCTCGTGCCTGCTCTAAACTCTCAAGCAAAGAACTCCCCGACAGCATCGGCACTTGATTCTGTTGAGCAATTTCCCGCGCCGTATGCTTCAACCCGAACTGCCGCAACTGCTCTGGAGTCGGACCAATAAACGCAATTCCTGCGGTTTCACAAGCTTCGGCAAACTCAGCATTCTCGCTCAAGAAGCCATAACCCGGATGAATCGCATCTGCACCCGTTTGTTTCGCGACTTCGAGAATGCGATCGTACTTCAGATAGCTCTCTGCCACCGGAGCCGCGCCAATATGAACGGCTTCCGTCGCCATTGAGGCGTGCTGAGCATGAGCATCTGCATCCGAGTAGACTGCAACCGAAGGAATATTTAAGCGATCGAGCGTCCGAATCACTCGACAAGCAATTTCGCCTCGATTAGCAATCAGAACTTTGTTGAACATAGAAAGACTACCGATGTTTGATCACGAGCTTTAGCACTAGAAAACTAAACAGTCCCAAGACAAAAGACCATAAAGCGCTGAGTGCTGGATTGTTAGGATAGAGATAAGCATCTGCGAGTACCCAAATCCCGCGCCAGGTAATTGCGGTTGCAAAGAGTGCAACACAGGCAGAAAGCAATGGAATTTTCATAAGTTCTTTGCCATAAAGGGCGATTTGTGCAGTGATGCAAATCGCCCTTTCTCCTTAAGCAGCGTCCCAAATAATTAGCCGAATCGGAGTTGGATTGTAAGCATTACAAGGATTGTTGACTTGGGGACAGTTAGAAATCAAAACCATCAAATCCATTTCTGCTCGCAGTTCAACAATTTTGCCAGCTTCAGAGATGCCGTCAACAATTTCCAAACGTCCATCTTCACTGACTGGAACATTCATGTAGAAATTGACGTTGCTGACTAAATCACGCTTGTTCATTTCATACTTGCTGAGTTCCAGCAAATAGTTCTCAACACAGGCATGAAGATGTTTCTTGTGCAGCCCATAGCGCACTGAGTTGCTTTCCATGCTGCAAGCACCGCCGATCGTGTCATGTTTGCCACACTCATCATCGGTAATCGTCGCCATCACATTTCCTTCGTTGGAAATCAACTGAGTTCCTGTGGTAATGAAGATGTTACCTTGGCGAACGACAGTATCAGGAGCACTGTAGCGTTCAGAAACATCATGAGCATTGTAGAACAAAGTATCAACTGCCTGATTACCCATGAGATCAACAATCCGCAGCGTTTGACCCTTCTTTAGAATCCTTGACCAAGGCTGACGTGCAGGAACAGTCTCATCGTAAATCGCAGTTGCCGGATCAAGTTTCGTTTGTAGAGTAGAAACCATTGTTAGTTCTCCAAAAATCTATGTTCTAAGCAATCTAAGCTTGAGCAAACAAAGCATCAGTGTTCTGGAAGGCACGCACCGCTTCCGGGCAAGAAGTCCGACACAAATCATCTGCCGCCGGGGTCGAAGATTTCCAGATTGTGAGTTGAACTGGTTTCGGCTTGTATTCAGTGCTGGGGTGCAACACATGAGGACAGTTCGACACCACGACCAATACATTCATCTCTGCCCGCAAATCGACAAAGCTTCCTGGCTTTTCAATGCCCTCGATATAGTTCAAATCACCATTGGGAGCGACTGCAACGCGACTAAAGAGATTCACGTTCGGCATCAAGTCCTTCCGAGTCAAACCCCGCTTACCTAGTGCTTTGAGGAAGTTGTTGCGCGAGTTGTTGTAGTCTCCTTCACCGTATTTTGCCAAGCTGCTGGCAGCATTGCTACATCCACAGATCAAATCGTGATAACCAGATGTATCTTCGGTAATTGAGAACAGCACTCGACCCATATCCGAATAGAGCAGCTTACCTTTCTGCAGAAACGCATTGAACTGAATTTTTGAAGTGTCGGCAACATTCAAGCGCTCGATCGGGCTATCTGCGTTGTAGCAAATCAGCGAAACCCCTTGAGAGCCTTCTAAATCGGTGATTCTGAGTGTATTTCCACGCTTAATTACAAAATGCCAGTACGCGCTACCGGGGAGCTTTTCATCGAGCAAAATCAGGCTGGGATCGATTTGCGAAGTCTTATCGATGGTCTGCACCATAAAAATTCTCCAGAAAATAAACGATTGAGTGCGATCGACCTGAAACGGCAAAGCCCAGGAGATACCAAAACAGTGATCTGTATGGCTCTCCCGGGCTTTTATCCCGCCGTGTGACCGAATATCATTTCGGCTGCTTCTCTCGGACCAGGCATTCTAATGAACCGGAACCCTAGAAGCGTACTCCTATTCAATTTGCGTTTGAGTTCTGAATCGTTAAGTTGCTTAACTCTTCGTTAGTTTATCACTTCATATTAAGAAGTCAAGCGATCGCACTCAATTTTTTGATTCATGAATTCTCGTTCTTTGGAAAGTTGTGAAAGCTTAAAAAGTTCCTGTCTAAATCATAAACAGTAATGATTGATACAAACTGCTTGGAAATCAGTTGTTACTGTAAAATCGAACCAACCCACCCAAAGTGGTGCGCGATTGCAGTTCTAAAATTTAATTTGCTTCTAGGGTTCCGGTTCGTAGAATGTCTGGTCCGAGAGAAGCAGGCTAACCGAAAAATGTTGGCTACACGGCGGGAGAAAAGCCCGGGAGGAACTTTCAGTCGAAGCACAAGACTGTGAGGTTTCACCTGGGTTTTTCTATTAGAAACTCGATCGTTTGTCGCTAACCTTTCCGCTCTATTTCCCAGAACCTTGACCCAGGATTTGCTTATGAAAGCGAGAACGATCGTGACTTCCTGTTTGCTGTTTTTAATGGCTGTATTTCTAGCAGTTGGTTGCACAAATCCTGCCACTTATATTCGGACGACGACAGAAACAGAAGCAGTTGCAGCCACGACAACCGCAAACACGATTCGACTCGGTTTTAGTGCTTGGCCAGGTTGGTTTCCCTGGGAAGTTGCACAGCAACAAGGCATCTTTAAAACTAAATCTGCTAATGCTGATCTCAAGTGGTTTGATGGCTATTTGGAATCGATTAGCACGCTTACAGCAGGACAAATTGATGCCAATAGTCAAACGCTCGGAGATACGGTGAATTCGATCGCGGGTGGTGCAGATCAAGTCATTGTGTTGGTGAACGATAATTCAACCGGAAACGACAAAGTTATTGTTCGAGAAGGCATCAACACGGTTGCAGATCTCAAAGGAAAAAGAGTTGCAGCCGAAGAAGGAACGGTCGATCATTTCTTGTTGTTATTGGGCTTGAGAAAAGCGGGACTTTCGCCTCAAGATATTCAATTCGTGCCACTTGAAACTGGGAAAGCTGCCGCCGCATTTG
Organism: Leptolyngbya sp. AS-A5; assembly: GCF_039962495.1. Taxonomy (NCBI): domain Bacteria; kingdom Bacillati; phylum Cyanobacteriota; class Cyanophyceae; order Leptolyngbyales; family Leptolyngbyaceae; genus Leptolyngbya; species Leptolyngbya sp. AS-A5. The sequence continues at coordinate 161,009 of NZ_JAMPLL010000007.1, forward strand.
TTGGCGGACAAGTCGATGCCTGTGCCGTTTTCGCACCCTTTACGACTCAAGCATTGAAGCGCTCAAACAGCAAAGAACTCTTCAGCTCCAAAGATTTTCCGGGCGCAATTTCGGATCACTTAGTTGTCAATCGCAAGTTTCTGTATGAGCATCCGGATCAAGTGCAAGCTTTAGTGGATACTTGGTTTTCAACGCTCGACTACATCAAAAATAATCAAGCGAAAGCTTATGAAATTATGGCGAAACGGGCGGGAGTGTTGATCGACGAATACAAAGAATACGCCGATGGCACTCGTTTATTTACGCTCGAAGAGAACCTGAAAGCCTTTCAGCCTGGAAACGACATGACTTCGCTGCTTTATGCAGCCGATGAAATGAGTCAGTTCCTCATGGACGTTGGACTCGCGAAAAATAAACCAAACACGATGTTATTGTTTGACGATCGCTTTGTTAAAGCCCACGCTCAGAACCAAAAAGTAGCCAAAGCAGCTTAAGTTATGCAAAACTCGACTCCTCGATCGATTCAGTCTCTGATGAAGCCTAAGCCGATGAAACCAACGGTGTTTTGGCGTTTAGCAGAAGACATTCCGAAACCTTTGTATACGACTTTAACCGTTCTGTCGATCGCGCTTCCGCTCTTGCTCTGGTGGGCAGTCACAACTTTCGGCAACATTGATTCAAAGTTTCTCCCTTCACCTGCAAAAGTGCTAGAGGCATTCGGGCGACTATGGAGCACTCGTGAACTGCTGAAGGATACCATTGCAAGCTTGTGGCGGGTCGGAGTAGGGTTTCTATTTGCGGCATTGTTATCTATCCCGGTTGGCATACTGATGGGTAGCTTTCCAAGCATTCGAGCTTTGTTGGAACCCTTGTTCGGATTAGTGCGCTACATGCCAGCACCCGCATTTATCCCACTGTTGATTCTCTATCAGGGAGTTGATGAAGAGCCAAAGATTACACTAATTTTCCTTGGAACGTTCTTCTTTAACTCCCTAATGGTGATGGACACCGTGAAGTTTGTGCCGAAGGATTTGATCGAAGCAACCTATATGCTCGGTGGCAATCGTCGAGCCGCATTAACTCAAGTCATTTTGCCGCACGTCCTTCCGGGAATTTTGGATGCTTGTCGAATTAACTTAGCAGCAGCTTGGCAGCTTGTAATTGTGTCTGAATTGATTGCAGCGACAGAAGGTTTAGGACGGCGAATTAGTGTAGCAGGACGCTTTCTCAGAACCGATGAAATTTTTGCTGGACTAATTGTGATTGGAGTCATTGGTCTAACATTTGATTTACTGTTTCAGTATCTGTTGCGCGTCACTTGCAAATGGGCAAGCCAAAAACGATAACTTTCACTCTGGAGACCTCACCAATGTTTTTGCAAATTAACAATCTCAGCAAGCATTTTTCCACCAGTAATGGAACGCTCGTTGTTCTGAAGGATATTGATATCGAGATCGAGCAAGGCGAATTTGTTTGCGCGGTCGGTGCATCGGGGTCAGGTAAATCAACACTGCTGCGTCAGATTGCAGGATTGGATACACCGACTATTGGCGAAGTGCGGATCGAAGGCAAAAGAGTTATAGGGCCAGGACCCGATCGCGGCATGGTTTTCCAGCATTACACGCTGTATCCGTGGATGACTGTGCAGGAAAATGCAGAGTTTGGTTTAAAGCTGCAAGGCGTGCCGAAAAAAGATCGTCGGGAGCAAGCTGGCTACTATCTGAATGTGGTGGGCTTATCACAGTTTGGTAAGGCGTTGCCGAAAGAGCTATCCGGTGGGATGAAGCAGCGAGTTGCGATCGCTCGTGCTCTTGCTTCGGAACCGAAAATTCTGCTGATGGATGAACCGTTTGGAGCTTTGGACATCCATACCAAAGAGTCGATGCACGACTTTATGATTGATCTGTGGCAGCGCACAGGCATTACAATCTTTATGATTACTCACGATGTCGAAGAAGCAGTGTTTCTCTCGAACCGAATTTTTGCTCTGAGTGCGCGTCCGGGAACGGTTCGCAAGGTGATGAACATTAATTTACCAGAACGAGCAGCTTCGGTGAAGCGACATTCTACGTTTCACGACTATCGGGATGAACTTATGGATTTGTTACGCAAGCATGGACAAGAAGCGATCGCAGCCTGACAAACAATGGTTGATTGAGCTAGAAAGCTGTGAAAGTACCAATTCTTGGGCACTAGAGCAGCTTTCTCAATTGCAGCACGGAGATGTGGTGTTTACCCACAATCAGACCGCAGGACGGGGACAGTTTGATCGTGCTTGGGTGTCTTCGTCGGGTGCATTAACTGCGAGTTTTGTGCTGAATTTGCCGATCGCGCAACTCGCGGGGTTGAGTTTGATTGCGGGACTTGCGACAATTGATGCGATCGAAACTTTGTCGCCGAATTTGCACGGTACGCTGGGTTTGAAGTGGACAAATGACGTATTTGCAGAAGGTCGAAAGCTTGCGGGTGTGCTGTGTGAATCGCGGATTCAAGCAGAGCAAGCTCAGGTCGTCGTAGGAATTGGGATTAATTGTGAGCCCGTACCTGTGGATGGGGCAATTAGCTTACAAGAGATTTCAGCGTATGTACCAGATTTACAAGCACTCTTAGAGCAATTACAATATTGTTTGCTGCAACTATGCAATCGCTCTCTTGTGGAATTACTGCCGGAGATTCAAGCGCGAGACATTCTACAGGGAAAAACGATCGTGTTCGATGCTGTAAATGAGCAATTGACTGGAGTCGGTGCTGGAATTGATGAGCAAGGACGACTGTTAATTCAACTTGCTGACGGGATTAGGGCTTATCGATCAGGGCGCGTGTTATCGATTGATTAATCAATCTTCTGTTCGCACCAATCTAAAACAGGGCACTGGAGACAATGAGGACGCTTCCCGGTGCAAATGTGTTTCCCAAACGGGACTAATAATTGATTAATTTCGATCCAGTAGCGTTGCGAAAGTTTTGCTGAAAGTGCGATCGTGGTTTTCTCTGGTGTTTTCGCTTCGACGTATCCCCAACGATTTGTAATCCGATGCACATGAGTATCGACGCTGATGTATGGCTGTCTGCAGGCGATTCCCAAGGCTAGGTGAGCGCATTTCACTCCAATTCCCTTAAAGCTTAATAGCACCTCTAAATCGGCTGGAAGTTCACCTGCATAATCGTTAACGATTTGATTCGCGATCGCATGAATTTGCCGTGCTTTTTGCTCTGGATAGGTACACTCTCGAATCAGCGTTTCAATTTCTTCTGGGGTGAGTTGTGCAATCTGATTCGGTGTCCGAGCGCGTTCAAACAATCGACGTGAAACAGGTAAGCTCACTTCATCGTAGGTGCGAACTGAAATTAAGCAGCTAATTAATTGCTCAAACAAAGAAGTGTAACCCGCTTCGTAGAGTTCAAACATTGCAGCTTTGGGAAGTGCCTCAACAGCTTCGCGGACTCTATCCAGCACGATATCAATATCAAATGGAAGTTTCGCCATATTCGATAGTTCGAGTGTATTATGAAAGTCTAAAGATAGCGCTAATACAAATGCTAACGTTACAGGGAAAAATTATTTTAGGCATCGATCCGGCGATCGCAACGATCGGATATGGAGCAATCCAGGACGACACGGTTTTAGATTATGGTGTGATTGTGACTCCTGCAAAGTCTTCAATCTATGATCGCTTGAAGCAGATTCACGATGATGTTTGTGAGCTTTGCCAAATTCTAAAGCCTGATGTTGTTGCCTTAGAAATGCCTTTCTTTAGCCGCGAAATGACAAGCGCGAATAAAGTTCTGCGAGCATTAGGTGTAATCGAGTTAGCGCTGGGTGAATGTGGTTTATCTGAGCCGATTTTTTTACACCAATCGCAGGTAAAAGCTTCTGTTGCAAAATATGGAGCGCAAAAATCAGAGATTCAGCAAGCCGTGATGATGATTTTTGGACTGTCAGAGCCACCAAAACCGGATGATGCAGCCGATGGATTAGCGATCGCCTATGCCGCGCAATCCGGCGCACGCGCAAACGTGAAGTAGAGATGGCGATCGCTCCGGTTCTAACTCAAAATCGCCTTACCCCGTTGATAAAGTTCACGAGCGTAGTCTGTCCAAGTGCCTTGACCCCAGTATCGAAAACAACTGGTCTGCAGCAGTAAGTTGTACAACAATGCTTCTTGATAGTCCGATCGTGCGGCTACGGTTGGCTCCTCTGAATCAAACTTTTGGTGAAACAATGCACTCAGTTCAGTCATTGGCTCTAAAACATTCTCGTATCCTTTGACCCAACTGAGATCGTTCGTCCAGGATGCACCATCAATGTGAAAGCGATCGTCCGATTGCTTTAAATGTGCGATTGCTTTCTCAACCGCTTCAGGAGTGACCTGATCAATGCTTTGCCAAATTTTATGCTGTTGAATCGCTTGAACTTTCGGATAGTCATCCTCCCGAACTCCAGTCGCTTCAATCAGTTCTAGATACTCTGTTCCATTGATCGCCACTACTCCCGAAGTATTGTTTCCTGCATCCCGGATGTCGTGATAGATCCTGAACAAATCACGAGGATACTCATTCATCATCACTCCGCCATTTTCCCCGTCTGCGATCTGAGACACGATCGAGGGAATCACAGTATTGTTGGTCGATTGTTTCGATCGCGTTTTCGCCTCAAAATAAGGCTGCATTTGTGCCACTAACTTTGTATCCGAGCCTTGAGTTTTAATCAACGCCGTGATTGAAATGGTTTCACCGTTAGAATTACGTGCTACTAATTGATTTGGAATGTACTTTTGATCCTGAGTTAAGCCTGAACCATCTAGCTGCTCTACGGAATGTTCCTGCACCAAAAGCCAGCGATAACCGCACTCTTTCAGCGCTTTAATGTACTCAAACAGCGTATCCGGATGATTCGGCAAGTGCATTTCTGGCGGCGAAAATCCTCGAACTCGTTGCAGCGCATCAACTCCGAAAATCGAAGCAAAATAATGCCGCCATGCTTGTATATGCAGCTTCAAATCAGGAATCGGTGTAGATGGAACAACCGCATGGCTCCACATTGTACCGAGCCATTCCACATAAGGCTGGAACTGTCGATCGCACGTAATCCGCTTCAGGTTATTGAGAATATCCTCGCGTCCCATCTGCTGAAGTCCCCAGAGCAAATTCCCAGAATAATCGAGCATAATTCGAGGATTGCAGCCTTGAGCCACCAACTCCGGGATAAATTCACCCATGCGACCGTAGCACCAGGCGAACACACTAGCATTGTGATTATCTCCCTCGTTCGGATGCTCGAACATCTGTTGTAGATTGCTGATCAATGCCCCGTTGTGACCTGCGGGGATTGTCGGTTGGTGCATATGGAGGGCACAGGCAAACGCAGCCTCGATCACGTCTAATCTTAAATTCGTAGTGGCAAGAAAGACGGGATCAGCCGAGGGAGCCGGCAGAGTGCCAGAAATGTGAGGCAGTGAAGCGAGAGTTACAGTCATGAGAATTGCCAGAGTCTTTGCGTCAAATCATAGATCGGACATTCTAAGAATGCGCTTAAGTTTTGAGACCAGATCGCCTCTTGCAAAAATCCGAGCTTGCGTATTGAATAAAGACATCAAAAAATGAACATATGTAAAGCAAGAGGATACCGATGTACATTGTGCAAATTGCCTCCGAATGCGCTCCAGTGATTAAAGCTGGAGGACTGGGAGATGTAGTCTATGGGCTGAGTCGCGAATTGGAGAGTCAAGGGCACTGCGTCGAATTGATTCTGCCAAAGTATGACTGTATGCGGTATGACCACATTTGGGGCTTGCATGATGCGTATCGGGATTTGTATGTACCCTGGTTTGATAGCTGGGTACATTGTTCGGTGTACTGTGGTTGGGTACATGGGCAAGTATGCTTTTTTATTGAGCCGCACTCTGAGGATTTTTACTTCGATCGTGGCTGTTATTATGGCTGCAATGATGACAATATGCGGTTCGCGTTCTTCAGCAAAGCTGCACTAGAATTTCTGCTGCAAAGCAATAAGCGACCAGATGTGATTCATTGTCATGATTGGCAGACCGGATTGGTTCCAGTAATGCTGTTTGAGATTTACAAGTATCATGGCATGGCAAACCAGCGAGTCTGTTACACCATTCATAACTTCAAACATCAAGGCTTTGGTGGCACAGATATTTTAGAAGCAACTCAGCTCAGAAGACCCGAATACTACTTTAGCTATGACAAGCTAAGAGACAATTTCAATCCGTTCTCGATCAACTTCATGAAAGGTGGAATTGTTTACTCAAACGCAGTAAATACCGTTTCGCCACATCATGCTTGGGAAGCTCGACATACGACCATTAGCTATGGATTAGGGCACACTTTAGAGCTTTATCAAGACAAGTTTACGGGCATCCTCAACGGGATCGACTATGGTTTCTGGAACCCGGAGAACGATCGCTATCTTCCGTATCATTATTCTGCCGATAGCTTTGAGCAAAAGCACTACAACACGAAAGCACTCCGAGAGCGATTGTTACTTCGAGAGGACAACAAGCCCATTGTATGTTTTATCGGTCGCTTAGATGATCAAAAAGGTGTGCATCTAGTTCATCACGCGATGTACTATGCGCTAGAGCGAGGCGCACAGTTTGTGCTACTGGGGTCAGCAACGGAAGCCGCGATCGATCAATGGTTCAGGCACGAAAAAGAGTTTCTGAACAATAATCCAGATTGTCATATTGAACTTGGATTTAACGAGGAGCTATCGCATTTGATTTATGCCGGATCAGATATGATTGTGGTTCCGAGTAACTTTGAGCCTTGTGGACTAACACAGGTGATTGCTTTGAAATATGGAACTGTGCCGATCGTTCGGGGTGTGGGTGGATTGGTCAACACGGTGTTTGATTACGACTATGATCAAGCACATCCACCAGAAGAGCGGAACGGCTTTGTCTTTTACGAGTCGGACAATACTGCGCTGGAATCGGGCTTAGGACGCGCTTTTGATCTTTGGGGACAAAACCGTAAGATTTTTGAGCAGTTGGCGATTCAAGGCATGAAGTACGATTACTCGTGGAAGAATCCCGCGCAGGAATATCTTGCAATGTACGATCGCATTCGTCATCAATAACGCCAGCGTGATGGAGCGTTTGCCCCCTTGCAAAGCGAACGCCTGCCCCAGCCCTTCTTCCCCAGGGAGAAGGGCGATAGAATCTTGTTTCCTATGCCTGCTTAAAGCGACAATGCTGCATCCGTCTGATCGGCTCCACTGCTACCGGAATAAACCAAACCGCGCTGCATATCAAGCGTCACAATCTCACCATCGCGGATTACACCCGTTGCATTCTTCACGCCGACCAAAACCGGAATTCCTAAGCGCAATCCAATCACAGCCGCATGACTGGTCAAACTGCTGTCCTCGGTTACAATTCCCGCCGCCTTGCGGATGGCATCAATATGCTCAGCCGTCGTACTCGGTGCAACTAAGATTTCACCCGAATGGAATTGGCGACTCTCTTTCAGCGTCGAAGCTAACCGCGCTCGACCACTAACCGACCCTTGTCCAATCCCAACCCCTTTACCGCGTACCGCCGTGACCACTTCAACCTTGATCAAGTCCGTTGAACCCGCTACCCCTTGCAGCGTTCCTGCGGTCAGCACCACCAGATCACCTTCTGAAACTAAACCTTTTTCTTGAGCAACATTGAGCGCTGCTTGGAAGGTTTGCCCCGTCGAAGGGAGATCTAGCACCAGTAGCGGTTTAACTCCCCAAACGAGCTGCAGTTGACGCGCCACATCCACATGAGGCGTGATTGCGAGGATCGGCGTTCTGGGGCGGAATTTGGACACGTTACGAGCAGTGGCACCCGTTTTAGTCAGCGACATAATTGCAGAAGCATCGAGCTGCACGGCAATATTCCCAACCGCTTCACTGATTGCATTGGGAATCGATCGACCATTACTGTCTAAAAGCTGCTTGTTGCTTTCCTGCTCGATCCGTACCGCGATCGAAGCCATCTGCGAAACGGCTTCGATCGGATATTTTCCGACTGCGGTCTCATTCGACAGCATCACGGCATCGGTTCCATCCAAAATCGCGTTGGCGACATCGGAAATTTCAGCACGAGTCGGACGCGGACTATGCACCATGCTATCCAGCATCTGGGTAGCGGTGATCACCGGAATTCCGAGACGATTTGCCGTTTTGATCAAGCGCTTTTGCAGAATCGGCACATCTTCAGCAGGCAATTCAACTCCAAGATCGCCCCGCGCTACCATCGCGCCATCGGAAATCGAGAGAATCGCTTCCATTTGTTCGATCGCTTCGTGCTTTTCGATCTTGACGATCACTGGGGTCGATTTTCCAGCACTCGAAATCAGTTCTTTGATTTCTAAAACATCTTGCGGATTTCGCACAAAGCTGAGCGCGACCCAATCGACTCCTTGATCCAGTCCAAACACTAGGTCTTTGCGATCTTTGTCGGTCAGCGCCTTGATCGACAGATACACGCCGGGGAAATTCACGCCTTTATTGTTCGAGAGCGGGCCACCCACAATCACGCGACAATGTAGCGATTGAGTTGCTTGGTCAACTTCTTCGACCTTCATTTCCACTCTGCCATCGTCGAGCAGAATTGTTGCGCCGGCTGGGACTTCTTCAGACAGCAAATCGTAAGTCACCGAGCTAGCGTCTTGGTTTCCGGGAATCATGCGGCTGGTTAATGTGAAGCGATCGCCCTTATTGAGAATGATCGAGCCGTTCTCAAACCGTCCCAAGCGAATCTTCGGGCCCTGCAAATCCTGCAAAATTCCAACAGGCTGATTCAACTCAAACGAAATCTGGCGAATCAGGCGAATGCTGCGGAGATGATCATCGTGGGTGCCGTGAGAAAAATTCAGGCGCAGCGTGGTTGCCCCTGCCTGAATGAGATTGCGGAGGACATCAGGGCTGCTCGTGGCAGGGCCGATCGTGGCAACAATTTTCGTGCGACGGTGAGAGGATGGCAATGGCATTACAGTGGACAACCTAGAGAATCAAATTAATCGAATCGGATGATCGCTGGCTCGGCAAAGCCTTTCACCAAAAAGCAGCGAAGCCGCTCATCAGCAATGTGCTGCTAGGGCATTTGGGATACTACCACGTTTGGGCACAAGACAGAATCGCTTCTGGATAGAGATTATCGCAGCTTTGGACGCAGAACGAGATGCCAATTGAATTGAGAGGTTGGGGATCAATCTGTAATCCAGGTTTACTCGTTCAATTTAATTAAAACCATCAAGTAAAACGAAACCGATCGCAATCAAAAGTAATGAATTAGCAAAGTTTGAAGCTGGAAAATCCGGATCGCATCATCGTCGTTAAAATGGTTACGATTTGTTCCCTAAACCCTGCATACCAGTCCTCCACAGAACTCATGACCGTAGAAATTATCGAACTTGATGGTAGAAAATTTGCCCCCGCCGATCACCATCCGATTCCGGAGTGGATATCCGTTTTAAGTGAGCGTCCGCAACCGATTTTGACGCTTAAAGATGATGATTTATTTTTGCTCACGGATACGTTTGGCAATATTGGTGGCTCATCGGATGAAGGGCGCAGTAGCGGTCTCGGATTGTTTTGCAACGATACGCGGTTTCTCAATCGGCTAGAGTTGCAGTTAGATGGACGACCCCCAATTTTACTCAGCAGCACTGCCGAAAAAGGCTTCGTGATGTCGGTGCTGTGTACCAATCCGCGCCTTGACGATCGCATCCCGGCAGAAACGATCGGGATTAAACGCGAATTAGTGCTGAACGGTGGATTATTTGAAGAAATCGAGATTGCCAACTACAGCACCGAACCGGTTGAATTTGAATTGAGTCTGAGCTTTGGAGCAGATTTTATCGATTTGTTTGAAGTGCGAGGCTTTTTGCGAAACCAGCGTGGCGCCTTATTAAGACGGCTGCCCTCAGAACCGCACGAAATTGAGGATATGGAATCCTTTGTGGCAGTCGATGAAGCGGAACATTCGCCGATCGAACTAACGCTAGCGTATCAGGGCTTAGACGGCACGATTTTAGAGTCCCGAATCGATTTTGTTCACCATCAACCCGACATCCTCAAAGGCTATACCGCTCTTTGGCAGTTGAGATTACAGCCGCATGAGAAACAGAAACTCGGTTATCGCTTGCAGCCGTTAAGCAATGGTCGTCCTGTTTCTAAAGTCAGCGCACCGATTACCTTATCGCAAGCGAAAGCCGCCGAATTTGCCGAAGAACAGCACTGGCAGCAGCAAGTGACGCAGATTCGATCGGACAAAAACACCTTTAACCGCGTGGTCGAACGGGCTGAGCAAGATGTCTATCTTCTCAGACAAACCTTTGGAAAAAACAAAGCGCTTTCTGCTGGAGTTCCGTGGTTCTCGACCCTATTCGGACGCGACTCGATTATTGCTGCTTCGCAAACGTTGCTGCTTGATCCACAAATCGCACGTGAAACGCTAACGATTTTGGCGCACTATCAAGGCAAAGTAGACGACGAATGGCGAGAAGAACAGCCCGGAAAGATTCTGCACGAAATCCGTTTCGGTGAGATGGCGCGCTGCTTGGAAATTCCACACACTCCCTATTACGGAACGGTAGATGCAACTCCACTTTGGTTGATGCTGTATGCCGAGTATTTCTCCTGGACAGCCGATTATGAAACGCTTGATCGACTCTGGAACAATGCGCTTGCTGCAATGGAATGGGTCGATCTCAACCTGAAAGAAACGGGCTATCTCAGCTATCAGCGCAAATCCAAACGCGGCTTAGATAACCAAGGCTGGAAAGATTCAGGGAACTGTATTGTCGATCGCAAAGGCAAACTGGCTCAAGGAGCGATTACGCTCTGTGAAGTACAAGGCTATGTGTATTCGGCAAAAGTGCGATTGAGTCAGATTGCCCGAATGAAAAAGCGGATTGATCTTGCCGATCGTTGGGAAGAAGAAGCCCGCGATCTCAAAGTTCGGTTCAATCGAGATTTCTGGATGGAGGATCAAGACTTTTGTGCTTTAGCGCTCGATGGCGATGGCAATCCAGTAGATAGCATTACCTCGAATCCAGGACATTGTTTACAGTTGGGCATCTTTACGCCAGAGAAAGCTTACAGCGTTGCAGAACGACTCCGCGCTCCGGATATGTTCAATGGTTGGGGCATTCGCACCTTGAGCAGTCTATCGCCTGCTTACAATCCGATGGGCTATCACGTTGGTTCGGTGTGGCCGCATGACAATACGCTGATTGCGATCGGGCTACGTTCTCTGGGTTTGATTGATCAAGCTTTGGAACTGTGTAAAGGGTTGCTCGATATGACGCGCCATCAACCTTACCAACGTCCGCCAGAATTGTTCTGCGGCTACGATCGCACTGAAGATAATGAACCTGTGCAATATCCGGTGGCTTGTACTCCGCAAGCTTGGGCAACAGGCAGCATTTTCCAACTGGTTCACATGATTGTGAATTTAGTGCCGGATGCGCCTGGAAACTGTTTGCGCGTGATTGATCCAGCTTTACCAGAGTCGATCAACTATCTCGCGCTGAAGAATCTGCGAGTGGGGCCTACTTTGATAGATTTGGAATTTGAGCGATCGGGGTCTTCCACGTCCTGCCGCGTTTCGAGAAAGCGGGGAAATTTGCGCGTTGTCATTGAAGCGTAGGGCATAGGGAGTAACGAGTAAAGATGTCTTGCTACTCCCCACTCCCTACCCCAATCTTGGAAGCGTTACGCTAAAGACAGTTTCAACTGAGCGATCGATGATATCAAAGGGTAATATCTCTATACATTTTTTAGTGATTAGAACTCTATGACATTCTCGATCGTGGCATGGGATTTTGAGACACAGATGACCGGGATTGCTGTCGCGACGAAACATTTAGCCGTTGGCTCACTGGTGCCGCACGTTAAAGCCTCTGTTGGCGCGATCGCCACCCAAGCACAAACCAATCCTTTACTCGGAATTCACGGGATTCAGCTTCTAGAGCAACGCATCGCCAGTGAAGGCACAGCCGATGAAATCTCGGTTGAAGACATTATTGACTTACTTCTAGAAAACGATCCAGAAGCAGACGATCGCCAACTGCATCTTGTGGATCACACCGGACAAACCGCCGCTTGGACAGGATCTCGCTGTGTTGATTGGGCAGGGCATTTGACTTTTCCGGGCTTTTCTGTGGCTGGAAATATGCTCGTCGGTGAACAAGTTCTAACCGTAATGGCAGAAGCCTATCAAGCGAAAGCAGGCATGGAATTTTCAGAACGATTGCTGCAAGCCCTAGAGGCGGGAGAAAGAGCAGGCGGCGATAAGCGCGGGCGACAATCGGCCGCGATTTATGTGATGAAACAGGATGTTTATCCGCATTTAGATTTGCGCGTGGATCATCATCATGATCCGATCGCGCAACTCAGATTCCTCTTTGAAGAATCCCGCAAAGACTACTATCAATCTTTCCGTCAAACGATGCCCTCGCAGTGTCTCCGGACTCATTCGGTCAGAGCGAACCAATTAGCGAAACAAATTCAGGAGGTGATTCTGAAAAAAGCGGCATCGTCAAAGTTTAAGCCGGACGATCGAGCTTCAGAAGCCACAGGAATCAGCGTTGCGGAATCTCGATAAACACTAAAAAACCTCCGAGCTTATTACAACTCGGAGGTTTTCGTTTAGTCTATCTCAAGCGAGACACTACACCTTGCGGGTCGAAGAATCATCGATCACCGGGCGACCGTCAGTGTTGAGATCCAACTCTTCACGGCGGATTTGCTCTTCGCTGTTGACGACATCTTGGTCAACCACTTTCTTCACGCGCACTTCTTCACGTACAAACGCTTCTTTGCGGATGTCCGGCGTTTCTTCGTAGACTTCCATCCGAGCAACTTCGCCTTCGTGGAACGCAGCTTCACCCACAGGAACTGCAGTCGTATCGGTCGAAGCAACCCGCTCTACAACCACGCGCTCTTTCTCGATCGGCACACTCACACGAGCCGTTTCGGTTTCAACGTGCTTGCCAACTGTGACTTCGCCTGCTTTCATGCGGCGCTTGTTCGCGATCAGACGCTCTTCATACAAGCGAATGCGATCGTCATGATGATCCATCTTGTAGAGGTCGCGATCCAGGTCATAGTTGTAGGTGTCTTGGTCGTAGGTCGGGGTGAAACCTGCGCCCATCGATGAACCCGTGTACGCCATGCCTGCTGCATCTGAATCTAGCGCGGCAGATCCCTCGATCGGGGTGTTCATTGCAGATGTGTCAATTGTAGATGCACCCATTGCAGCACTCGTACCCGTAGCACCCGTTGCAGTAGTGCTTGCAGCATCAGAGCGGTAGACGTTACGTACTTGTTCTTCACCGTGGTAGTCCATTTTCAGGTCATCGGTGAATTCAGGAAGCTGTTCGACTTGTTCTTTCGTTAAACCATTTGCATAAGCACGATGAGCGCTGTAATCAATTTGAGCGCGTCCGATCGGCAATAAAACTTTCTTACCAAAGATCCATGCGCCAGTGCTGATGACGAGATAGCGAAAACGTCCATCTTCATCGACTAGAACATCATTCACTGAACCAATTTTTTCGTCGCCGTTGTAGAGATCTAAATCCTTGACATCACCACCATCAAAATGGTCGCGATAGTTGGGATCGAATTCCTTGATTTTGTATAAAGCCATCTTTTTAACTCCAGGATTGGTTACACACTTAGCTTAGGAAGTGGGATATTCTTTTCCCTCTTTCCAACGACCGAATCGACTCAATCTAATGAGAGAAATCCACTAAAATAATTTCCTTGGAACTAGAAAAAATAGATTATTTTATATGAGAGATAAAGCTTGGTTAAGTTTGATTAAACAGCAGAGAGCGATCGCAATTATCCGCGCTCCGAGTTTAAGAATGGGTATGCAAATGGTAAAGACTGCGATCGCAGGCGGCATGACCTTGATCGAGATTTCTTGGAACAGTGATTGCGCTGCGGAATTAGTCACACATCTGCGATCGAGCTTTCCAAACTGTGTGATCGGAGTCGGTACAATTCTTACAGTAAAAGATTTAAAGAATGCAATTGCAGCAGGCGCACAATTTGCGTTCACACCCCATATTAATTTTGATTTAATTGCGATCGCAAAGCGTCATGAAATTCCAATCATTCCCGGCGCTTTAACTCCGACCGAGATTATGACCGCATGGGATGCGAAAGCCAGTTGTGTCAAAGTCTTTCCAATTCAAGCGGTCGGAAATGCGAATTATCTTGAAGCATTACGCGCACCAATCGGACACATTCCGATGATTCCAACTGGAGGGGTAACGATCGAGAATGCTAGCTCAATGATTCAAGCAGGCGCGATCGCGGTTGGAATTGGTGGAAACTTATTTCCGAAACAAGTTGTTGAATCAGAAAATTGGACGCTGATCGAACGGCAGATTAAAACACTAATGCACAACTTACAATCTGTAAATAACTCAAGTGAGACATAACTTATGCAATGGGATCAATCTATTTTAGGAATTACAGCTTTGCTCATTGGCAGCGCGATGTATTTAAATGTGCCGACTCAAGCACAAAGCAATCGTCCACCAATCAACAATCAACCAAGCAATATCAAAATAGATTGCCAAAATCCTAGAAGTCAGTTTGACCTCAACTTCTGTGCGGCTGAACGGGTAAAAACCGCCGAGCAGCAACTCAATCAAGCGTATCAGCGAGCGATCGCAAAATTCAAGGGCACTCCCCAAGAAGCCCAACTCATCGCAGCTCAATCCGCTTGGACTAAATTTCGCGATGCTGACTGTGCCTTCGTGCGGATCGCTTCAAAGGCGGCTCAATGGCTCCAATGGTCTACTCTAGCTGCATCGCTCGATTGAGCCAGCAACGCAGACAAGAGCTTCTGTCTTATCTCACAGAAACGGGACTTTAACCCCCTCGATCGCGCCACAATCCGTCAAAATGGCAATAGGGAACTCACAGGAAGATTTAGGCATGGATATCAAACACGGATTTGTAGGCGCGATCGGAAATACTCCGCTGATTCGCCTCAATAGTTTTAGTGATGAAACCGGATGCGAAATTCTCGGCAAAGCGGAATTTCTCAATCCGGGTGGCTCCGTCAAAGATCGCGCTGCGCTCTACATCATCGAAGATGCCGAGCGACAAGGCTTACTCAAACCCGGCGGAACCGTGGTCGAAGGCACAGCAGGCAACACTGGAATCGGACTCGCGCACATCTGCAACGCCAAAGGTTACAAATGCCTGATCATCATTCCTGAAACCCAGTCTCAAGAAAAGATTGATTTGCTCCGCACTTTAGGCGCAGAAGTTCGCACCGTTCCGGCGGTTCCCTACAAAGATCCGAATAACTATGTCCGGCTGTCGGGCAGAATCGCTTCAGAACTGGAAAACGCAATTTGGGCGAATCAGTTCGATAACTTAGCGAATCGCCGTGCTCACTACGAGACTACTGCCCCTGAGATGTGGACTCAAACCAACGGCAAAATTGATGCTTGGGTGACAGCGACCGGAACAGGTGGAACTTATGCCGGAGTTGCGCTGTATCTCAAAGAGCAGAACCCCAATATCAAGTGCGTCCTGGCTGATCCGATGGGTAGCGCTCTCTATAGCTATGTCAAAACCGGAGAGACGAAATCCGAAGGCAATTCAGTCACAGAAGGAATTGGCAACAGTCGCGTCACTGCCAACATGGAAGGCGCACCCGCAGATGATGCCATTCGGGTAGACGATCGAGATGCCATCCGCGTCCTGTACCAACTGCTCGAAAAAGACGGTCTATTTATGGGCGGTTCTGTCGGAATCAACGTTGCAGCGGCAGTTGCCCTAGCAAAACAAATGGGAGCAGGACATACGATCGTCACCATTCTCTGTGATGGCGGCAGTCGTTATCAATCGAAGTTATTCAATCGAGACTGGTTAGCGGCAAAAGGACTGCTACCAGATTAATCGAATGATCACGGTCAGAGTTTGCCAGAACAAGGCTTGTCGCAAACAGGGCGCAGCAAAGGTACTCAAAGCCTTTCAAACGCTTGCGCCTGATGATGCCGCGATCGAGCCTTCCCAATGTTTGGGTCAATGTGGCAATGGCGCAATGGTACTCGTTTTACCGGACGAGATCTGGTACTGTCGCGTTCTGCCCGAAGAAGTGGACGCGATCGTCGATCGACACTTGATCCAAGGACAGCCGATCAAAGCCATGCTTTACCGCAAATTCCATCCGAACTAAATCTCATCCGGGTTAATTCCTAATTCTCGTAATCGCGCTGCTAGACGATCGGCTTCGGCTCTTTCGGCTCCGGTTGGGATGACTTGTTGATCGCAGGAAGCTTCGCTTAGCCCGGAGGCACCGCACCATCGCAACCAAATTCCACTCACCGCTTCAAACTCTCCTTGCCAAACGGTTAATCCCAAACCTACAGTAGGCAGCCAAAACGGTTGTGACAGCTCAACATACTGCCCAAATGATAGACCCCAGACTCGAAGCAGTTGCCCATTCATCTCGTCTGGTCGCTGAAGTTGCTTGAGCGGATCAAAGACGGCATAGTAAGGGACACCAATCCGCGCATACAGATCTTTCTTTTTGCCTAATTCGTTTCCTTCGCGGTTGGAAACAATCTCAATACAAATATCTGGGAATTTGCCAAACTCCCAGACAAAATAAGAGCGATTCTGCTTTTTGCTCCAGTCGGTTGGCATTTCGACCCCTAAGCTGAGGAAGGCATCAGGGACGATCGGATCTTGCTTCGCAGTGTAAAATAACCCAACATTTGCATCTGCAACGAACGGCAGGTTCTCCAACCAAGATGTGTAGAGTGGTTCAACGAGTAGCCTTTGTTGTTTCGCACTTTGAAAATTGTCCACAGGCGTATCGTTCTCGGTGACAATGTGGCTAATGTCGGGCGCAACGAATTCCCCGATATATTGCTGAGTCATAGTCCGAAGTCCAAACCCTACACTTTATTATCACAGTATTCCTGTATTCAGGTTCGCGCTGCAAATCATGTCGATCGCTTGATCTGCCGTGATCAGACGCTTCAATACCACCTGTCCGATCGCGCCCGATTCGACTGCGGGAGTTGGCTTCACTTCTACCATCAGCACCGCCTGTTCGACCCGATAGAGTCGCAGCTTCTCGCCGTTTTCCCAAATGTACAATTCCAACTGCTCGATCTGGGGCTTCCGTCTCCAAGCGACCTCATTCCACAAGCCGCCCAACTCCCAGACTCGACCGACACTCCAGCCTTCAGACAGAAAGAAATACTTCACTACCTTCACCAGTTCAGCCCTGCTGCTAACCCTAGCGCGAAAGTAGCTCGATCGCGTTCAATTTAACCAAGTTTTCCAGCCTTGTTCGGATGCTGAGTTAAATTCTTGCTCAACACCCGAAGCCTGATCGATTCATTTCCAAGCCCGTTGCTGATAGTTTTGCTTACAAACATTCAAAATTCGCCGATCGTTTTCGCTGACCTTGGAAATGCGATGGTAGCCTTCCAGACCGACCGGAGCGATCGTGGGATTTCCACGGGATGCAACAGAATCGTTGCGCTCGGTTGCAATGACGTAGGGATTTTCGTCACGATCGTAGCTGTTGATCACGGTGAGCGAAACTTTATCAGGTTCAACGCTACCATAGGTGCAATCGAACGACGATCGCGGCATATATAGCGCACCGACTAACTTACCTTGTCGTGCTTCAAATACAAAATAGCCCTGCCCGATCTGATCGGGTTCTGCGGATTGCCCGTAAAGGTAGACTCCATCCGGCAATGTGGTTTTCTGTGTGGTTGCTTGAGCAACTGCGTTTTTCGCCAGAGTGCGGGGAGCTGCTTGAGCAGGAGCATTCGTCGCCACCAAGCTGGTGAGCGCAAGCGAAAAACCTGCGATCATCGGGGCTGCCTGTTTAACAGGGGCGAGGAGGTAAGTCTTCAATGCTTTCATGGAATGCCCTCTCATAAATAAAGTCTTTAGCGGGGGTTGAATAAAAAGTGTTGTAATACCCTGATTTCACCAGGGGGCTAGTGAACAGTATCCAACACCGTCTTTGTACTGCTACTCTCTCTGAGGATGTGATTTCGGAAAACGAAATGCAGAGATTTTGAAAAATGCCTCAGCCAAGTACGTAGTAGGGATGCGAGCAAGAAAGAGCCATTGAAAAAGCAGTGCAACTCCGTTGTGAAGAACCTTCAACAAGCGTTACACCTTGCCTTGCTTAACTATCAAATCATCTGTTGAGAGCCGTCGGATTTGATAGAGTGACAGTCTAAAATTTGGCAGTTGAGGTAGGTCGATCTCAACCTGTTTGAAGGGCTGAAATGCCTTACTTGCCCCAATTCACCGCGCCTTAGAGCATCATGCTTAACTTACCATGCTTGATTTAAGCAATTTGCGTTTGCAACAATGATTAATCTCAGGTCAGATAGTTGACACAAATCGCGATCGATGGATTGACTCATTTCGCTGGTTTTTGCTCAACCGAGGGCGATGCGTTCGGTTTGAAAAAGTATTTAACGACGAAGTTAAATACTTCACTAGCCACTACAGAAAGGAAGATACCTATTACCGTCACAGATGATGAAAACCAAGATTTTCAGTCAAATTCACGTTTAGGAGGAGCGCTCTTTTGTTCAATTTCGCCACTACCCACAACACCCCTTACTTGAGAATGAGTAACGTGAATACTTTGGTCAGATATCCACGATCGCCAAGATCGAATTGCCCCGATCGAAGACACCAAAACCGCTTCCACTTGTCATCGAGCATACAAAGCAACTCTGAGAGCAGAACTTCTGTTCTCAGATAGCGCCACTTTAGAATTTCGAGTACAGAGACGATAAATTTTTGAATTGGAACTTCAGGTTTTTTGAGCGATCGCCAATCTCAAATTCAATTGATTCAAAAGCTCAACTAATGTCTAGCAGATCGGGCATTTGTCCTTTCTCAAGCAATTCGTGGCAATATCGCCACTTTGAAGCATCTTTTAGCCCATGAATTCAGCACGAGCTTCCGCTACATTCTTTAAAGCCAATCGAATATGCTGTGGGTCACCATCCTCTAAGACAGAATCCAAATATGCTGCTGCTTCCTCTAGATCTTTCAGAGAATCAATGAGGAAAGCATGGTAGCTTTTAGTCGTTGGCATTGGCTTGAAAATCGCTCCAATACTGCTTAGCTATCAGGATATCTCGATCTTGAGTGCTGTTGTCTCCACCGCACAGTTGATCGCGCAACCCAGAAAACCAAGTCTCAAACGGACAATCACCCTCATCTGTGACGTACAAAACCAGTTCTCTCGGTTGCGCTTCCACAAATTACAACGGGCGGTAAACGCGGTAGTTAATGTCTGGGAAAATGTTGTCGATCGCTTCCACCTTCTCAATCCAGCCTGAATCTACTTTGCCGTGATTCAGGTCTTCATAGAGTTTGTTGAAGCGCATCAGGTGCGATCGAGTTCTTCTTATGGCATACGGAACCATTGTTCCGGTTCGCATGATAAACGCCCAGTCAGAAGATTGCGCTAACAAAAGTTCTCGCGCCGCTTGGTTGAGTGCCCGCCACTCTAACTCGTCTGCAGGTTCCCGTTTTGCAAGGTCAATCATGCGTTCTGCGGCTTTGTGCAGATGCGGATAAATCCACGCATTCGTTTCATTCAGCCAATATTCGTGGAAGCCCTTGTAGCCCCAGCTCGATTGCGACGGGCGACACACTTGCTGAGTCGGGTGCTTTCTCAGATAGTCCGCTAAGTGCGTCATTTCAAAGGTGTCTTGATCAAACCAGGCTTTGCGGAATAGGTAATCGATAAACCAAGGACCTTCATACCACCAGTGACCGAATAGTTCAGCATCGTAGGGGGAAACAACGATCGGCGGGCGGTGCATGATGCCAAATAAATGCTCGACCTGGCGTTCCCGATTGTAGACAAAGTTTGCGGCGTGTTCAGTTGTCTTTTGTCGCGCCCAGTACGGATCATAAAGCTGCTTATCTCCCAGCCCTAAGCCTTTACCGGTAATCTTGTGGTACTTAATGCCCACATTCTTGCGCTGACCGTTGGGCATGACGTATGGCTTGATGTATTCGTAGTCTGCATCCCAGCCTAAATCGCGATAGAACTCGCGGTATTCAACCGCTCCCGGATACCCAACTTCTGATGACCAAACCTGCTGCGACGATTCATGATCGCGCCCGAATGCAGCCACACCAGGTTCTGTGTAAATCGGGGCATAACTTCCATATCGAGGACGAGGACGAGCGTAGAGAATTCCATGTCCATCGGTGAGGAAGTAGCGCAATCCCGCATCGGCTAACATCCGTTCAACCCCTTCGTAGTAGGCGCATTCCGGGAGCCAAATTCCTTTAGCGGGACGACCAAAGGTTTTTTCGTAATGTTCGCAAGCAACTTGGATCTGTGCCCAGACTGCTTGCGGATACATTTTCATCAGTGGCAGATAGCCGTGAGTTGCGCCGCAGGTAATGATTTCGAGGTTGTTGGAGTCGAGAAACTGTTTGAAGGCGGTGATGAGGTTGCGATCGTACTTTTCCCAAGTATTGCGAACCGCATTGAATTCTTTGGCGTTGTGTTCTGCGAGATACTTCATGTGTCCAGCGTGAGCATGACGCTCGACCTCCAACTCTGCCAGTTCTTCGAGTTGGGCGAGATGCTCGTCGTAGCGCTCCTGCAGTAAGGGATCTGCCAGCATCGAACACAACGGCGGGGTCATGCTCATCGTAATTTTGAAGTCTACCCCGTCGCGCTTTAGCCCTTCAAAGACCTGAATTAGTGGAATGTAGGTTTCGGTAATCGCCTCGTAGAGCCATTCTTCTTCTAAAACGTAATCGCTTTCTGGGTGACGCACAAACGGTAAATGAGCGTGAAGTACGAGGGCAACATATCCGATACTCATAGAACTTTTTATCCGTAAGTGGACTGGGATCAGTTGCCAAAATTGTAAAGCAAAATTGTAGCCAATATAGTGAAATTCAAAACGGTAATTTGCTGCCGTTAGTGCTGGAAATTCTGAACGCCAAAAACAATCCTCCCCTCGGCTAAAGCTGAAGGAAGGATGAGATGGTTTTACGCTGCGGTTTTGCGATTGTAACTACTAGCGATATCCTTCTTCGTCGGCGGGATCGCCATAGGGATCTTGACTTGCAGGCATCACATCGCTATAACCTTGATCAGCCGGATCACCGTAGGGATCTTGGCTTGCAGGCATCACATCACCGTAACCTTGCTGATTGTAGCCTTGCTGATCAGCCGGATCACCGTAGGGATCTTGACTTGCAGGCATCACATCACCGTAACCTTGCTGATTGTAGCCTTGCCCATCTTGATCGGCTGGATCACCATACGGGTCTTGACTCGCGGGACGGGGACGACGCTCTTCCTCGGATGAATTCTCATTGCCCAAAAAAGCACCGGCAACTCTTCTAAAAATATCGTCAACCATGATCTAATCTCCAAATAAGGTTTTACTCAATCTAGAAGCCTGCCGATCGCGCTTCGGGCAAACTGGTTAAATCGCGTCCGCTTGGTCGGTTGTTGTATCCCTGAAACTGTTCATATTGCCGCGCTTCTGATGCTGGAACCTGAATTCCTTCACGTGGCGGTGTCACCCACTGCACCCGTTTCTGAGCATCCCGGTAGTAAACCCGACCATTTTTCGACATGTAATACTGCGGTTGTTGACCCTTGGCGGCTTGGGACTTTTTGTGCTGGTTGTAGAGGTAATACAACGCTGCTGCACCTGCTAAGGTTACTGCTGCTTTTTGACCCGTCGATAGTCCTTGTTTTTTAGGTCGCGCTGGCGCATTCGGTGCACCGTTTGGAGCAGACGCGATTCGAGCGTCATCGATCCGAGTTTGTTGATTGCTACCACCACCACATGCAGCGACAAATGGCACCATCATTAGACAGGACAGAAACCATGAAGCAAGTTTTGTTCCTTTCTGAGACTTGAATAAAATCATTTCCTACCTCGCCACCTCGTTGTTCTGTATAAGAGTTTTTGTAGGTTGTACGCCTTTAACTGTGACCGGAAGTGAATTAGCTTCCCTCGCACTTGTGATAGAGATAGCGAAAGCCTGAGGTATGAGACTGTGGCGAGTCGCACCTGTACCAAGATCTGTAGTGCGGATCTAGAGACCTGGTATTACACGGGCTAGACGGAACCTCAGACGAGGGGGATGATGGCTAGGAAATCAAGGAATTTCTTTCGTCAGTCCTGGAAGAGTGATCAAAAATCGCAAATAAAAATCCGAAGGTAGGATCGCTCCTGCCTTCGGATTAGATTGAGTTGAATTACATTCGGTTAATGATGTTCTGCACGATCAGCATTCCGGTTACAGCTTGCCATCCGAATAATCCAGTAATCACCACATTGATCAAGATATGGCTCATTCGTGCCCATTCCTGACCTTTCTGCATAAACGGGGTGAGTGAAGCTGAGATTGCAATTAAGCAGGTCATGCCTAGTCCTGCAACTAAATGGGGATTGACAAAAAGCTTGCCGCTATTAATGTAAGTTGCGCCCATTGCTCCAACTGAACCCACCACCATCAAAGTCAACACGATCGCACCAATTTGATGATGTTTGATGTTGAATTTCTGCTTGATGAGCTGTTTTTTCAGGTCGCCTTCTGCCGATCGAGTCCGTCGCCATTGGAATCCTGTGTACAGCGCATAGCTTGTCAGCGCTAGCAACACCCACATCAAAACGGGGTGAACAAACTGACTGTAGACTTTGAGGGTGTGAAGGATGTCAGGCGACATAGGGGATGTGTTTCGTGAGAACTGTAATAAAACTTAGCACAATTTCTAATGCAGAAAGTGACGAATTCCGGTACGCACCATCACGATTTCAAGCTCGTTGGCAGCAGCGATCGAGTCGGCGTCTCTCATACTGCCTCCGGGCTGAACGATCGCGCTAATTCCCGCCGCCGCCGCCGTTCGCACCGAATCATCAAACGGGAAAAAGCCATCACTAGCAAGGACTGCACCGTTTACTTTGTCTCCTGCTTGTTCGAGTGCGATTTTGACAGAACCGACGCGATTCATTTGTCCGGCTCCAACTCCTAACGTGGTGCGATCTCGACTGACGACGATCGCGTTTGATTTCACGTGCTTACAAATTTTCCAGGCAAACAGCAATTCTGCAAGCTGTGCGGGAGTTGGCTTTTTCTCGGTGACAAACTGCCAATTGTTTAGATCGGCAACAATATCATCTGCTGCCTGTACTAAAAACCCGCCTGCAATTTGTTTAATGTTCTCTTTTGCACCGTTGCTCAAATCTGGCAGAACTAACACTCGTAAATTCTGCTTTGTCTGCAAAATGGTTTGAGCTTCTGGATCAATGCCTGGTGCGACCACGCATTCTAGAAAGGTTTTGGTTAGGGCAGTGGCGGTTGCAGAGTCTATCGCTCTATTCAATGCCACAATGCCACCAAATGCAGAAGTCGAATCTGCGTTAAACGCCTTCTCATAAGCTTCGGAAATTGATCCGCCCATTGCTGATCCACAAGGGTTGTTGTGCTTGATGATTGTTGCGGCGGGATCATCGTTAATAAATTCAGCAATAATCGATCGTGCTGCTTCCAAATCAACCAGATTGTTGTAGCTCAGTTCTTTTCCCTGAAGCTTTGTTGCGGCTGCCCATCCGGTTGGAACTGCTCCCGTTTGATACCAGGCTGCGGGTTGATGTGGATTTTCTCCGTAGCGTAAGGCTTGAATTTGCGTTCCACTTAGAGTGAATGAGGTTGATTCTGATTGTGTTTGCTTTTCTAGATAAGCTGCGATTGCTTGGTCGTAACTTGCAGTATGTTTGAAGGCTTGGAGTGAGCAATTTTGGCGGAATGCGATCGAGGCTTCTCCATTCTTCCGAAGCTCCTCAAGGTAAGCATTGTACTGATTTGGATTGCACAACACGGTGAGGTTTGCAAAGTTCTTAGCCGAAGCGCGAATCATGGCAGGGCCGCCGATATCGATTTGTTCGATCGCGTCTTCGAGCGAGACATCAGGCTTCGCGATCGTTTGCTCAAACGGGTAAAGATTGACCACGACCAGATCGATCGGGCGAATGTTCTGCGCTTCCAAATCTGCTACATGCTCCGGTAAATCTCGACGCGCCAGAATTCCGCCATGAATCCGAGGATGCAATGTTTTGACTCGTCCGCCTAAAATCTCCGGCGATCCGGTGTAGTCTGAAACCTTTGTCACAGGTAATCCGGCTGCTTTCAATGCCTGAGCTGTTCCGCCACTGCTAATCAAATCAAAGCCAAATTCTTCGACTAACTGTTTTGCAAGCTCGATTAATCCCGTTTTGTCGGAGACGCTCAATAATGCTAAACGTGCCATCGATTTAGTTCCCAAGTAAAAAGAGATCTTTAAGCATAGCGTTACAATCAGCAGGATGAGTGATGAAATTCTATGGCACTGAACGCGATCGCAATTCCCGCAAAATCTGGCACTCCCAAAGGCTCGATCGTCATCCTGCACGGCTGGGGCTCGAATGCTCAAGATGTTGCATTTCTCTGCTCACTTTTGGAGTTACCGGATATTCAGTTTTTCATTCCTGATGCGCCGTTCCCGCATCCCTACAGCACTCAGGGAAAAATGTGGTATGACCTCTCGTATGCCAACTTTCAAGCTGATTTCACGCAACGATCAGACTTACAAACGAGCCGAAAAGCTTTGATCGACTGGCTGAACTCGCTCGAAGCGCAGTCTGGAATTCCTTTATCTCGCACGATTCTTGGCGGTTTTTCTCAAGGTGGCGCAATGACTTTAGAGGTGGGATTGTCGTTACCGTTAGCTGGATTAATGGTTCTAAGTGGCTATCAACACGGAGCATTGAATCCTGGTGAAAAAATTTCACCGATTCTGATGGTGCATGGTCGGCAGGATCAGGTTGTTCCGATCGCTGCTGCCCATCGAGCGAAGGCGAATTTAGAGCGATTGAATGCGTCGATTGAATATCGCGAGTTCGATATGGGGCACGAAATTTCGCCGCTTGTTCTAAACGAAGTTTATGCGTTTGTGCAGAAAGCTTTGGCGTGAGTATTAGAGTGATTAGTCGATCTAAATCAACCGATCGTAAACGAACATTTTATTCTGTTAATCGCCTCCGTCTTCTGAAGTAGAATTTGAACTTACGGGGAAACTAGCGGGAGGTTAGTATGATGACTGCATTTCGTTCGGGACAACTAGATGTGTCCGCATTGACCGAAACAGATATCGCAGAACTGGCGACGCGCTTAGAGCAAGATGATTACACCGATGCGTTTGAAGGGCTGAAAGACTGGCATTTACTCAGAGCGATCGCGTTTCAACGTCCAGAATTAGTCGAACCGTATCTTTATCTACTGGATTTAGAAGCGTTTGATGAGTCGTGATGCCCAGTCAGCGAGTTTTATTTGGTATCACAGGCGGGATTGCAGCTTATAAAGTGTGCAATGTAGTTTCGGCATTGGCAAAAGAAGGGATTGAAGTCCGAGTCATTCTCACCGATTCGGCTCAAGCGTTCGTTTCACCATTGACGTTTGCAACACTGAGCCGTCATCCCGCTTATGTCGATCGCACGTTTTGGGATGCTTCAAACGATCGTCCACTGCATATCGAACTTGGTGAATGGGCTGATCTGTTTGTGATCGCTCCCCTAACGGCGAACACCTTAGCAAAATTAACTTACGGACTGGCAGATAATTTATTAACCAACACGGTACTCGCTTCAATTTGCCCGGTATTGTTAGCCCTTGCAATGAATACCGATATGTGGGAGCAACGATCGACCCAACGCAACTGGCGCGAATTGCTAATTGATCCTCGTTACCATTCGGCTGATCCAAGTGCGGGAATTTTAGCGTGCGATCGCGTCGGGACTGGACGCATGGCAGAACCGGAAGAATTACTTGTACAGATCCGATCGCTATTACACACGAAAGGAAAACGAGACTTAGCCGGAAAGCGCGTTTTAATCAGCGCAGGTGGAACGCGAGAACATTTTGATCCAGTGCGGTTTATTGGTAATCCCTCAACCGGGAAAATGGGCGTGGCGATCGCGCAAGCTGCTCTACATCGCGGCGCACAAGTCACCCTGGTTCATGCTCCGATCGACTCGCATCTCCTTGCTCCGCTCCGCAATGTTCGCTTAGTTCCTGTCACCAGTTCTGCTGAAATGCAGCAGGCGATGAAAGATCATTTTAGCGTTGCTGATTATATTGTGATGTCTGCTGCGGTCGGTGATGTACGATCTGATCTCCATAGCGATACCAAACTTCCGAAAAACCAGTTACCAAAATCGTTAGATCTGGTTTCAATTCCTGATATCGTTGCTGAATTGTCAACCCTAAAGAAACCGCATCAAACTTTGATCGGATTTGCAGCGCAGACTGGAGATTATGTTACGCCTGCGATCGACAAACTCAAGCGCAAAAACTTAGACGCGATCGTCGCCAATCCCGTTGATCAACCCAATAGCGGGTTTGGAAGTGATACGAATCAGGCGGTGTTGATCGATCGCTCCGGTCGCCAACTCACCCTTCCAACCTGTAGCAAACTAGAACTGGCGCATCAACTTTTTGACTTTCTTCAGGCTTAATCCTTTTTGCCTTGCCAGTCAGGACAATTTGAATCCTCCCAGCCGAACGGATGAAATCCGCAAATCAAAGGGGTGCGCTTTTCGCGGCTGTACCCGTATGCAATCCCGTGATAATTCGCACAACCGCGACACGATTTGGGACGCGATGACTCTACCTCGCCAAACCCTTGCTGCGATCGCAAAATTTGCTGATTACTCTGCTGACGATGCCAATTGACATAATCAGCCTTACGCAAAAGATAATCGATTCGTCGAAGCGGGGTTCTAGCTGCATCCATTGGTTTAGGTTCCGGAGTAAGGACAACGTAGCGAAAGCCGAAACTTCAGAAGCACTCGCGCCCTGAATATTTTTAGATTATTCGGATTGAATCAATTCGCGCCTCACTCCTACGTCTAATTTTTGACGCTGGTTTAGCTCGGATAAATCATGTGCTCCGGTCGCACGATTTGATCGAATTCTTCTCCCGTTAAAAAGCCTAGCTCAATGCAAGCTTGCCGTAAGGTTGAATTCTCTTGATAAGCTTTGTATGCAACTTTCGCAGCCCGATCGTATCCAATCTTCGGATTCAGCGCAGTAACTAGCATCAATGAATTTTCGAGAAATTGGGTAATACGATCGCGATTCGGTTGAATGCCTGCAACCATATGATCGGTGAATGAAGCACAAGCATCTGAGAGAATGCGAATCGAATGGATCAAGTTATGAATTAACACAGGCTTGAACACATTCAGTTCAAAGTTCCCTTGACTGGCAGCAATGCCGATCGCGCTATCGTTTCCCATCACTTGCACACACACCATTGTCATGGCTTCACACTGAGTTGGATTGACTTTTCCCGGCATGATTGATGATCCCGGTTCATTCGCGGGTAAGACTAATTCTCCAAGTCCACATCGCGGGCCTGATCCCATCCAGCGCAAATCATTCGCAATCTTCATCAAGGCGCAAGCTAGTGTTTTGATCGCGCCACTGGTAAAGACGATCGCTTCATGCGCTGCTAATGCTGCAAATTTATCCGGCGCACTGACAAAGGGCAATTCGGTTAACTTCGCGATTTCACTCGCTGAGCGTTCTGCAAATTCGGGGTGTGTGTTAATTCCGGTTCCAACTGCGGTTCCGCCGATCGCTAACTCATACAATCCCGGCAATGTTGCTTCAATGCGAACGATCGCTTGATCTAGCTGTGCCACATAGCCCGAAAATTCTTGTCCCAATGTTAACGGAACTGCATCCATCAAATGAGTCCGCCCAATTTTGATAATGGTTTCAAACTCGGCTGATTTTTCCTGCAACGCATCCCGCAACTTTTTTATCATCGGTAACAATCGCTGATGAATCGCTTCTGCTGCTGCAATGTGCATCGCTGTGGGAAACGTATCATTCGACGATTGCGACATATTGACGTGATCATTTGGATGAATCGGCTCTTTGCTGCCTAAAACACCGCCAGCGAGATCGATCGCACGATTTGAAATTACCTCATTTGCGTTCATATTGGTCTGTGTTCCGCTTCCTGTCTGCCATACAGATAACGGAAAATGATCGTTTAGCTTTCCTTCGATCACTTCGTTCGCAGCTTGAATGATCAATTGGGCTTTTTTGGGTGGGAGCTTTCCTAAATCTTGATTGACGATCGCCGCTGCCTTTTTCAGAATTCCAAATGCCCGAATCAACTCGGTCGGCATCCTATCTTGTCCGATCGCGAAATACATCAAAGAGCGTTGCGTTTGTGCGCCCCAGTAGCGATCGTTTGGTACAGCGATCGCGCCCATGCTGTCTGTTTCAGTTCTAGTGGTCATGTGAAGGCTTCCTTGTGCGATCGGCAATCTCTAGACTACGGGATCTGTGGCAAAGGGAAAAGCGAGACCGAAACCGTATAATACAATCGCTCTGACAACTCTAAATTCGATCGTGTGACTCAAAACCCCTTTGATCAGCTCGCTAAACAATATTTAGAGGAATTTCTTGCTCCGATTGGTACAGTACAACGACAGTATGAAATTCCAGGTGAGTCTAAATTTGTCGATGTTTGGTTTGTTCCCAACCCAGATGCAACTCAAACCGAAGATTTGGGACTTTTACGACGAATGGTACAACAGCCTTGCCTGTTCGAGCCATATCGCAATGTTCCAACTCGAACTGAGGTGAGAGTATCAGTCATGAAGTTGGTTTGGATACAAGAAGATGAACGGCGCAAAGCTAAACTCGATGAGCTTCCAGAAGAGGCTTTACCTTGTCTGTGGATTCTGGCAGCGACAACCTCGAAGCCATTGTTAGAGGAAGCAGAAGGCAGAGTCAAAGCTGACTGGATGCCCGGAGTATACTTCCTGTCAGGCATCTTTAAGAGTGCTATTGTTGCAATTGATCAACTTCCTGAAACTGAGGACACTTTATGGCTCAGAGTTTTGGGGCGTGACAGAACTCAGGAAAGAGCAATCCGAGAAGTATTGGCGCTACCGCCTGATCACCATCGACGAAATACTATCTTACGATTGCTGACAAACTGGAAGATTAGAATTGATTTAGGTGAACTGGTAAACTTCTGCGATTCGGAGGCGATCATGGCATTTTCAGAAGCGTTCTTAGAATGGGAGCGACAAACTCAAGAGCGAAGTAAGCAAGAAGGGCAGCAAGAAGCGGTGGAAGCGATCGCGTTTAGAATGCTACAAAAAAATCTTCCCCTAGAGACGATCTCGGAAGTCACGGGACTAACAATGGAGTATCTCCAGCATCTTCAAGCTGAACGCGATCGATGAGCATTCGATGGTAGAGACAACGACAAATTAGAAGAATTTTAACGATCGACTACTAATCCATCCTTAACATGAATGACTCGTTGAGTTTGCGCTGCAACATCGGGTTCATGGGTCACAATCACGATCGTAATTCCTTGCTGATTCAACTCGGTTAATAAACTCATCACCTCGGTTGAAGTTTGTGTATCTAACGCACCTGTCGGCTCATCCGCTAACACCAACGCTGGACGATTGACCAAAGCACGAGCGATCGCAACTCGCTGCTGTTGTCCCCCTGAAAGCTGGTTCGGGCGATTTCCTAACCGCTCTGCAAGTCCAACGCGAGTCAGTGCTTCTGCGGCGCGTTCTTTTCTTTGCGATCGCGGAACGCCTGCATACACCATTGGTAACATCACATTCTCTAACGCTGTCGATCGATTCAATAGATTGAATTGCTGAAATACAAAACCGATGCGTTGATTGCGAATAAAAGCGAGTTCATCATTATCGAGTGTAGTTAAGTTCCGACCTTCCAGTACATAATGACCCTCCGAAGGACGATCGAGACACCCGATAATGTTCATCAAAGTTGACTTACCCGATCCAGACATTCCCATAATCGCAACATACTCACCTTCCTCAATGGAAAGATTAATGCCTTTGAGAACAGGAACATCAATATCACCTAAACGGTAAGTCTTAATGATGTCTTCCATCCAAATCATCGTTGCCATTGTTCAGTCACTCCTGTTCAATCACTCCGTAGTGCTGCGATCGGATCAAGTTTGGCTGCATTCCGAGCCGGAATCACGCCTGCAATCAACCCAACAACCAAGGCAAGCGTTAATCCTGATGCGATCGCAAATCCCGAAACAATAAACGGGAAGCTAAACAGGTTGGATGCTGCGAATGCTAATCCCAACCCCGCAGCCACCCCGATCGCACCCCCCAGCATCGAAACTAAAATTGCCTCCGTGAGAAATTGGCTTAACACAGCGCTATTCGTTGCACCGATCGCTTTTCTAATTCCAATCTCGCGAGTGCGTTCGACCACAGACACTAACATAATGTTCGCAATTCCGATGCCGCCAACCACCAGGGAAATACCTGCGATCGCGCTCACTAATATTGTGAACAGTCCTACAACACTACTAAACGTATTGATAATATCTACCTGATTGCTAATACGAAAGTCATCCGGTTTCGGTGGATAGATATTGTGACGAATTCTGAGTAGATTCGTCACTTGAAACTGTGCCGCTTCAAGTTGTTCTTGATCTTTCGCTTTCACCCAAAACCCACTAATCGCACGACCATTTAGCGAGTTATTTCCCACAATTCGCGAAGACATATTCGTCAGGGGAATATACACACGATCGTCTTGATCTTGTCCACCTACTGATCCTTTCGACTCTGCCACACCTATTACGGTATAGCGACCGTTTTGAATGCGGATATTTGCACCGATCGCGGCTTCTCCTGGGGAGAATAAACTATCGCGAACTGCGCTTCCCAGCACCACAACAGAATTTTCATTCTGCATATCGTCCTGAGTAAAAAATCGCCCCTCTTGCGGCTTGATCTCTTTCACATCGGAATAATTGAGATCAATCCCTAAAATTGAAGTCGAATCATTCTGATCGTTGTAAACAACCTGTCCACCGCGCTGTAAAAACGCCGTTACTCCTTCTGCTGCTGGAACCTGCCGCCCCGCTGCTTGAGCATCTTCGAGCGTCAGGGTGCTTGCTGATCCGGCTCCTTGGCTAATTCCACCCGATCGTGCCACGCCTGAAAGCACCAGCATCACATTCGTTCCCAGGGCTTGAATCTGCTGTTCTGTCGCTTTCTGTACCCCTTGCCCAACTGAAGTGACTGTAATCACCGAAGCGATTCCAATAATCACGCCGAGCATGGTTAAACTGGTGCGTAATCGATTGCTCCAGAGTGCTTCCACTGCCATCGTAAAGATTTCCAGCAGGGATACGGGATTCGATCGAATCTCTGCAAACTTTCCCATATCATTGACCTCCGCTGCGTCTACCGCCACCTTGAGATCCGCCGCCACCGCCTGGCGCACCCGGAAAGACCGAAGGCGTTCTCGATTGCGGTCGCTCACCTTGCGGAAAGCTAATCAATACGCGATCGCCCTCTTTCAGCCCTGCTTCCACAATGGTTTTATCATCCACGGTTGCACCCGTTGTAATTCGCTGAAATCGGGGTCTTCCCTGCTCCCGACCAGAAAGCAAAACGCCCGTTCCTTCGGCTTGCCGCACGATCGCAACCGTTGGAACGACTAAAGCATTCTCAATCTGACCGACATTAAATTTCGCATTCACATTCATTCCAGCCTGCAAGTTGTTTTGTCGATCGTCGATCGAGGTTTTCACTTCAAAGTTGGTCACATTCTGATCGACCGTGGATTGATTCGCAACTTGCACCACCGTTCCGGTAAAAGATTTGCCCGGAAAAGCATCGGCATCGATCGTCACTCGCTGCCCCACTTTGATCCGAGAAATGCTCGTTTCTGGCACTTTCGCCACAACTTGATTCGTCGCCGCTAACGCCAAAATTGAAGAAGAAGTCGCAGACGAAACCGCACTACTCGAAGTGGTTGGAGTCACAAACGAACCCGGATCAGCAAACTTGCGCGTAATCACACCGCTAAACGGAGCGCGAATAATCGTGTCATTGATTTGAGTTTGAACGGTTTTGAGTTGTCCTTGAGCACTCAAGACCTGAGCGCGAGCCGCGGCAATATCCTCCGATCGACTCCCTGCCTGCTGTAAGCTCAAAGCTTGTCTCAACTGTTCAACTTGAGCGCGAGCCGCCGCAATTTCCTCTGGACGAGTTCCGGTTTGCTGAAGATTGACGGCTTGCTTGGCTTGTTCAACCTGAGCGCGGGCAGTTGCAAGAGCCGTTTGAGACGTATCAAATTCGCGCTGAGACAATGCCCCAGAGCTAAACAATCGCTGATTCTGGTTAAAGTTCAACTGAGCTTGCTGTAAGCTTGCTTCAGCCGCCGTGAGCTGCGATCGAGCCTGAGCAATTTCCTGCGGACGGTTGCCTGCAATCAGCTTATCTAAGTTCGCTTCAGCCGCCGTGAGCTGCGCTTGGGCTTGGGCAATTTCTTGCGGACGATTGCCAGATTCAAGCTTATTCAAATTTGCTTGAGTATTAGCAATTTGCGCCTGAGCTTGAAGCAATTGTCCTTGTAGGTTCGAGTCATCCATCCGTGCTAGAACCTGACCTGTGACGACTCGGTCGCCCTCTTTCACCAGCAACTGTTTTAGCACCCCAGAGCTTTTTGGACTCACATTTACCGATTGGGCAGGCTGCACGGTTCCATTGGCCGAAATTGTAATGGCGGTATCAACGCGATCGACCGTCACCGTTTGCACGCGTCGTCTGGCATCCTGCCGCTGCGATGCCGTGTACTGGTTATAGGCAAAATAGCCTCCGGTTCCCAGGATGCCTGCTGTCAGTAGCCACACCACCCACTTCGGAAGCTTTGGTCTAACTTTCATCCACTGTTTCACAGATGCCATTTCCCCTGCCTCAGTCCGAAACCAACGTTGAACCCTCGTGCTTATTAGTGTAGTGAATGCTGTTCCTATTAGACGGCACGATCGCGAAAAGCGTTCAAAGCAAGAACGCAGACGAGCAGAATTAGAGCGGCAGAGAGCAGAACAAGTGGAGCAGGAATTAGAAGCGGAAAGATCGAGAGCAGAGCAAGAAAGATCAAGAGCGGAAAGTGCTGAGCGTGGCTTAGAACAAGAACGCTGAAAAGCGCAGCAACTTGCAGAAAAATTGAGGGCGTTAGGGCTTACTTAATCCTGATGATTTTTGAGCGAAGGTTCTAAGACCGGGGCTGTTGATTCGACAGGACTGAGCCAGATAATCCGATCGTCAATCTTCACCATCTTTTCATCACCAGGCACCTGGATGAAAAACCTCTCTTTGCCAAAGGTGATCTTCTCCACTGGCAGCCACTTCTTGCCCTCATGCATCAGCAAGGGAATTTTTGGCTCTGTGCTGTAGTGAACGCGCCAAGCTTTCCAGAGTTGGCGAAATTCAGTGCAGTTTGCTTCGTAGCCTACGGGTATTGGGCAGTGCTCGTATTCGATCAGTCCCTGCGGATTGATTCGAGTTGGGATATATTGCTGAGCTATCAAGATGCGATTGACGAGTTCTTCATAGGCTGTGGATTGCCGTACCAAAACAGCACGAATTTGCCCAACGAGTTTCGCAGTCGCAACCAGTTCGCCTTTTCTGGCTAAGAGTTGCTCGGTGTTAAATGCAGGCTCAATCCGCAAGTTTTGATTTGCCAAAAATGAGATCTTACCCTCAACAAATTTCTTGACTAATTCGGTGTCATCGAGGCTATTCATCGTTCTTAGAAATCAGTAAATACTCGGTAGCACTAATCATTCTCTTGCTACAGTATCGCTGATTCTACTTAGACTTCTTTGTGTTGTTCCAGAAAAGTTACGTGAAGAAATCGTAAATTCTACAGGGTTGACAAAGTGCGATCGATAACCTCATAAATCGATTCGAGTTCATCGGCTGTAATGCAGTAGGGTGGCATGATGTAGAGCGTATCTCCGAGAGGACGCAACAGATATCCCGCTTCCAAGAATTTCGATCGCAGCAGGGGAGCGATCGCGTTAAAGTAGCCGGATTCGTCGTCGGTCTTGATCTCCATTGCCGCGATCGTACCGCAGACGCGGAACTGCTTTAAGCGCGGATGAGCCAGCAGATAGCGATCGAGAAATTTCCAATGCAGGTCTTCTAAGCGTTTATACGCATTCGGATTTTGTGTCAGTAATTCTAGGGAGACGACTCCGGTTGCACAAGCGAGGGGATTTCCGGTGTAAGAATGTCCGTGATAAAACGCTTGAGTGGGATCATCTTGATAGAAGGCTTGATAAATCGCTTCGTTTGCGATCGTCACTGAAAGCGGTAGACATCCACCGGATAGACCTTTGGATAAGCAAATAATGTCAGGGGTTGCAGCAGATTTCACGCAGGCAAACAGTTTACCCGTCCGCCCAAACCCCGTCATAACTTCATCATAGATGAGCAACACATTAAACTGATCTGCTAATGTCCTCAGTGCTTGTAAAAATTGAGGGCGACACATTCGCATTCCACCCGCCCCCTGAATCAGAGGCTCGATGAAAATGCCAATGATGTTTTGTTGTTTGAGTAATTGTTCGATCGTCTCTAAAACTTCTGCTTCTTTGCGCTCGATAGTTGAATCCCCTCGATAAGTTGCCGGAAACGGAACTAACGCAGTCTCGAACATCAAATCGCGGAATGGCTGCCACCAAGTTGAACCAGAACCGATCGACATGGCACCGATCGTGTCCCCGTGGTAGCCCCCCTCAAAGGTAATAAATGTGCTGCGTTGTTCTCCAAGGTTGCACCAGTATTGATATGCCATTTTCAGCGCTACTTCTACCGAAGTTGAACCATTATCAGAAAAGAAAACTCGCGTTAGCTCAGACGGTAAGTGAGCTAATAGATTACGCGCCAATCGCTCAGCCGGATCATGCGTGAATCCAGCAAAAATCACATGCTCTAGCTGTTGAGCCTGTTGATAAAGCGCTTCAGCCAAAGCAGGATGACTATGACCATGAATAGTTACCCACCAGCTAGAAATACAATCAAGAATGCGTCGATCGTCTTCAAGTTCTAGCCAAACTCCGTCGCCCCGCTTCACTTTTAACGGTTCAGGGGTGGTTTTCATCTGCGTGAAAGGTCGCCAGATCGGAGAGTGTGCGTTCATAGTCGATGTTAATTTCAGTGATGTTCATTGTCTCAATGACTGCGCGATAATATCAACAGAAGACTGGACTTTGATCAGTGAAAAAACGATTGCTCATTCTCGGTGGCACAACAGAAGCAACACAATTGGCAGCAAAAGCCTCAGAACTTCCCAATTTAGATGTGATTTCTTCACTGGCTGGACGCACTCAACAGCCACATCATCCTTTGGGAGACCTGCGGATTGGGGGGTTCGGGGGCGCAGTAGGATTGTTTCACTATCTGCAAGACCAGCAGATTGATTTACTAATTGATGCCACGCATCCGTTTGCGGCTCAAATTTCGTGGAATGCGGCAACCGCCGTCGATCGCGCTTCGATTCCAAGATTAGCGATCGTGCGTCCTGTCTGGGAAACTGAACCCCATTGGATCGAAGTCGAAAGCAATGAAGCCGCAGCAGGTCTGTTACCGGAGATTGCAAAGCGAATTTTTTTGACGATCGGGCGACAGGAACTCGCAACATTTGCCCATCTCACACAGCTATGGTTTCTGATGCGAATGATTGATCCTCCCGTTGCAGGAACGCCAATTCCACCGGGAGAGGTTTTGTTAGCGCGTCCACCGTTTTCAGTTGCACAAGAGCGATCGTGGATGCAGAGTTATAACATTCAAGCCATTGTCAGTAAAAATAGCGGCGGTGACGCAACCGTTTCTAAGTTAATTGCAGCTCGTGAGTTAGAACTACCTGTTGTGATGGTGCAGCGTCCAACGACGCCAGAGGGAGCCTCTGTTTCTGATGTTGATGCTGCATTGTTGTGGATCAATCAACAGCTTTGCTCACAGACCATTGCGTAATCGGTGACATTGCTTTCCAGCCTAAGAACTTTCCGATCGGTTCTGCTCTCTGAACAGCAATTCGGCTAAGTTCTCCCCCAATTTGACTTTGCCACTGAAACAATTGTGCTTCGGTTTCAACTGTGACAGCATTCGCAACCAGTCGCCCACCCGAACGCAGCGATCGCCAGCAGGTTTCAACGACATCCGGTGTGGTCAATCCGCCACCGATAAAAATGGTGTCCGGTTGAGGAAGATTCTGAAGCGCGATTGGTGCTTTTCCCGCAACGATTTTGAGATTGGGAACACCGAGCGTATTGGCATTTTGAGCGATTAACTTTAAGCGATCGGCGTTCGATTCAATCGCGATCGCTTGACATCGGCGATCAGATCTCATCCATTCGATCGCAATTGAGCCACAGCCAGCCCCCACATCCCAAAGCAACTGTCCGGGTAGCGGTGCAAGCGTCGAAAGGGTAACGGATCGGATTTCGCGCTTAGTTAACTGTCCATCATGTTGATAAGCAGCATCGGGCAGTCCTGGGACGCGAGGAGGGAGAGGCGCATTTGAGCAAGTGATCGCGATCGTGTTGAGATCTGCAATATCGGTATGCTCCCAATCAGCAGCGGTACTTGCAAGAATGCGTTCTTGTGTTCCACCCAAATGCTCTAGCACGATTATTGAACTTTCCGCTAAGCCACGATCACGCAAGATTTGAGCCACAATTCCAGGCGTTTGACGATCGGCGCTTAACACTAAAATTCGCGCCCTCGAATACAGCACCGCATTTAGTAACACTGGATCGCGACCACAAAGACTCAGGGTTTCGACTTCAGACATCGACCAACCCAAGCGAGAACAAGCCAGACTGAATGCCGAAGGCGCAGGAATAATAATCATTTCATCGATCGCAATGCGACGAACCAAAGTTGCACCAATGCCGTAACACATCGGATCGCCGCTAGCTAATACACACACCGATCGCCCCCGATAGCTCAACAGCTTTTGAATTGAATCTTCGATCGGAGAAGTCCATCGAATTCTAGGGCGCGAATCAGCAGGCAGCATTGCCAAGTGACGATCGCCGCCGACCAGAATTTCAGCTTGCTTAATCCGCGATCGAGCGATTGAGGCAACCCCGTCTATTCCATCATCGCCAATTCCAACGATCGACAACCATTTCTCCATATCCGATCTCGATGTGAGCAGTTCTGATATGATGGTAGAAGATTTGTCGGATGACTAGCTCAATGGTAGAGCATCGGACTCTTAATCCGCTGGTTCTGGGTTCGAGCCCCAGGTCATCCATCGGTTCTAGTCTACAGCATTCAGGACTGCCCTAAATCTGCCCTAGAACCCGATTACAACCGAATAACGGGGACTGCGGATCAACACCGTATTCACAGCTTTTAACGGGGTGAGATTCCCCTGGAAGGTTATGAGTACCGAAACTGGTACCGCTGTTTTTGCTGTGTGTGAAAAGCTGACTTTTAACTAGAACGCTTATACTCCGGTTCTCACACACACTAGAGTCGAAGTCCAAATTGGAGGTGACTTGGTATGGGAATGTTCGATCGCATTAGTCGAATTGCGCGGGCTGAGGTGAATAGCCGTCGGTCTCAGCCGAGTCATAATGTGAACTTGCAGACTAGAGAATTAGAACAGCAGGCGGATTCGCTTCGTCGTCAAATAGTGGATTTAGAGACTACGGCTAAAAATTCAATGAGTGGCGCATTGCGGCACGAGTATGGAACTACGATTTCAAGCCTGAAGCGCTCTCTAGCAACACTAGAGCAAGCAATTCTTGATCTTGGTGGAACTGTTGATTCTAAATCTGTTAGTGTTGACGATTCAGAATTGAAAGCAACAAATGTAAATTTTGGCGCTTCGCAGAACTCGATTAAGACTCATTCTTCCTCAGTCGCTGATATTGATGCAGAGTTAGAAGAATTAAAGCGATCGTTAGACGAACTCTAAAGCGATCGCACTCAATCTGGGAACTCTGAGCTCGCAATCGCGCAATTCGATTTGAAGGGGGGTTAATTGGGTTTGCAGCTCGACCACAATCAAAGTGTCCATAAAAAACCGCCCTTATTGGGAGCGGTTCCGTTGGTGGATTCAGTTTGCGGGAATGAGATCGAGTCCTGAATCTACAGCGCTTTTCACGCGAATGCACAATGCAAAATCATTCAACTGCCGTTCGAACCATGACTCTCTGATGCGCTAACCGACGTTCTGCCCGCCTCATTGACGCACACCTGACTGGCGAATCGGCAGCTCAACGACAAATTCAGCACCCTGACCGGGAGTTGAGTGGCAGTAGAGTTTACCATGGTGCTTTTCGACGATGATTTGGTAGCTAATCGACATGCCCATGCCTGTGCCTTTGCCCACAGGTTTCGTCGTGAAGAAGGGATCAAAAATCCGTTGCTGAATCGGTTCCGGCACGCCCATGCCGTTATCCGCGATTGCAATCTCTACCCAGTCATCCACCACGGAAGTTCGGATGGTGATTCGCGGCTGGGCGGTAGCTTCGAGTGCATCGATCGCATTGCTCAAGAGACTCATAAAGACCTGATTGATTTGACCTGCACGACATTCAATTTGAGGCAGTGCAGCATAGTCTCGCACGATGAGAATTTCAGGACGCTGAGGCGAGGGTTTCAAGCGATGTTGCAGAATCAGGAGTGTGCTTTCGAGTCCTTCATGCAAATCGACCGCTTTGAAATCGGCTTCATCGAGCCGAGAGAAGTTGCGTAGCGACAGGACGATTTCGCGAATGCGAGTGGTTCCAATCTCCATTGAGTTAAGGAGATTGGGGAGATCGGAATGAATAAATTCAAAATCGGTCGCCTGCAAGTGGCGTTGAACAGCGGGGTGTGGGAATGGATGATGAAGTTGATAGAGGTTCAAGAGGGTCAGAATCTCAGTGACATAATCATGTAAATAAGTGAGATTGCCGTGAATGAAAGAGACAGGGTTATTAATTTCATGAGCAATGCCTGCTACTAGCTGTCCCAGGCTCGACATTTTTTCACTCTGGATCAGTTGTGTTTGACTGCTTTGGAGATTGCGGAGGGCTTGTTCTAGCTGAGCGGTTTGCTGTTTCAACTTCTCTTCGATCGTGATGCGCTCAGTGACATCGTGACAAAAGCCCAGCACTGCGAAAACCTCACCCTCGGCAGATAGAGGAATTTTCTGTGTATCAAAAATACGAGTGGTGCCATCCGCTGCGGTTGCTGGGTCGTAGGAATTATGAATTCTTTGTCCTGCAAGCGCAGCCTGATCGTCCGTCCGAAACCCGCGAATGCCCTGGTCTGGATTACCGAGGACGAGATCCACAGGAAAGCCTAATTCCAGATCATCTTTTCCAAGCATGTCTTGGACGGTCTGTCCGATGGCGGTGGCATAGCTTTGGTTCACCAAGAGATAGCGAAACTGCTGGTCTTTGACAAAAATCCAATCTTGCGTTTCGTCGATCACTGTTTGCAGCAACTGCGCTGGTTGTTCTATGGTCTGACAGGACAGTACAGGTTCCCTTGAGTGAGCTTGAGCAAGCTGCAAAGACTGTGGTTCATCCTGACCGGTGACAGGCGGTTGCACAAACAGAATGCCATTCCAAAGCTGTCCTAAAGCGGTTAGTGAGTCTGAGGTGGCAATCAGTTGAATGAGCTGAATCTGTCCAGATGCCAACCGCCATCGTCCTTGCCATTGCCATAACTGGTGTGTTTGGGTCGCTCCGGTGAGCGTCCTGTGAAATGTCGCCTGATCGTCCGCTTCAATCTGAGCGAGCCACTGTGAGACATTGGCTTGAATTTCAGTAAATGGGCGCTCGAACACTAGGATGCAGTTTGGACTGATAAAGGGAAGGGTAATTGACCCATCAGAATGCGAAAGCAATTGGAAAATCACACCAGGTCCTGTTTCCAAGATTTGCTTCAAGGGAGGCTCGATCGAGCTGTTCTCACTGCGCTGCAAATTATGTAAATCAATCTTTGCGGGAAATGGGGAGGCGTGGGACATGAACACACTGAGGGACAAGCGACAGCAACCCTATTTTTCCCATCCTCCAACAAAACCCGCTTTTAAGGCACAACAAAAATTACAGAGAGAGGAAACAGTGATCCACACTACATTGCAAATGGTGATAATACTTTATCATTGCTTAATATTTTGTTGGATTCCGTGACCTAGCCCCCGGTGTGTGAGGAAGATTGAATGAAAAGGTTCTTGTCTCAAGCCATGAATTTAGATCATCGTGGCTGTTTTTGGACTGCGCTAGATCAGCCTTGTGCTGAGGTGAACTATGTGGAAACATTAGCGAACAAAGTGCGCGGCAACCACTACCATCAGTATACCTATGAG
Organism: Leptolyngbya sp. AS-A5; assembly: GCF_039962495.1. Lineage (NCBI taxonomy): Bacteria > Bacillati > Cyanobacteriota > Cyanophyceae > Leptolyngbyales > Leptolyngbyaceae > Leptolyngbya > Leptolyngbya sp. AS-A5. Next base: position 201,288 of record NZ_JAMPLL010000007.1, read on the forward strand.
CTTTTCTTTATCATCTCGGGTGAAATCGAGATCAGCATTGAGTCGTTACAGTCTGGAGAGCGCACCACCTTCTTCGCGACGAAAGGAGAGCAGATTCTGATTGAACCTTACGAGTTGCATACTTTCCGGACAAAGACCAACGCTCAATGGATTGCAATGCTGTCCCAGAAAATTGACCCCCACAATCCAGATTTTCATCGCCTTCCCAGTGCTGCACCCGCTCATCAAGAGGGAGACATCGATGCGGGTCTACCCAGTTTGGTGCCAACTCAACCCTTGAGTCTCCTGGATAATTGAGTTCGCCAAACGTGTCACTCTGGCTCTAAGAACATGCTTGACTGAGTATCGTTAGGTGTACCGAGACTACAGCAAGGGAGCGGATTAATTTGAGAATTGCTGTAGTCTCGGCATTGCTCCCATTCAATGGAATCATGAGCACAAAAGATATGAATTGTCTCTCCCTGCGCCTGCTTCACTTGCCGTAGGCGTTCTTGATTGCGGCGACGAACAAAAGAATCCACATCTCCAAGCCGTTGTAGAATCGACAGCCCAAGTGGACAGCGAGGCATTTCCGTCATTTCATCGCGATGATAATAAGCATCTCCAATGTGCAGCAACCATCCTTGCGAACTTATCCCAACTAGATCAGTTCTGGCATCGCTAAACTGCGTAAATTTCTTTCCAAGTCAGCGGTTGCAGCCTAATTGCTCAGACGATCACTCGCCCACCCATTTGGGAACACTCAACAGCTCAATTTTTTGTTGTCATCCCGTCAATCTGGCAGGATTTTTTGTTTGAGAATGAGCGCGATCGCTCAGCTATAACCCTTAAAGTCGATTGCAGGCGCAAGCGTCCCTTAAAGAGGGGAATCCTTAAAACATTCCCTTTTTAGATAGCGATGAATAAATTCCAGTGGCGCTCTCAATAGCATATCAGGCGCGATCGTATCTCCCAAATGATTCTCGTCATCGCGATCGGTATAATCCCCCTCAGCTATGCGATCGCTCGGATGTCTGATGAATTTCGACTGTGGCAGGCGGGCGGGAAATGGTGCGTTCAGATTACGCCGAGCGGTGAAGAAAAAGTTCTCTACGCCTCCGAATGCAGTGGTTTCAGATAGCGCGATCGGTGTTTTGATTAAGCCAAACAGTTATTACCCTTAATCTCTCTGTAAGTCGCTTAATTTGGTGCCTACTATTCGTAACTAGCAAGTTCCTGTCATTACCGAAGAAACCGACCGCAGTTCCTTTCAATATGCGCCATATCTTCATGAGTAACACGCTCTCCGCCGCTCATATTGGCTTTAACGCACTTTTCAGCTTCGGCAGCAGCATCATAAGAAGCAGGTTTATAATTTGCGATCGCGTTCCACACCAGTCCCAACAAAAGAACCACAGCAATTACCACGAATGGCTCGGTAGAAATCAGCTTTTTCTGGTCTAATCCCAGTTTTTCAAAACTAACAGACAATACTTCCGGTGAATCTTTCAACCAAACTTGTACACATTTTTGATTAATTCCAAACTTCTCGATGTTTTCTGGATTAATTTTTAGGACTTGCGCGATCGCTTCTTTCGTTAGCATGAACTCTCAAGGGGTAAACGTGCTGAGAATATAGCTGTCAACCTCAGTACGGTGACGTAGTTTATAAAAACTTTGCGCTACTCTACACCCTTGATGAAGTGCCGATAAAAGAATATTGATTCCCTTAATGCATGAGTCATAGCTCATGCTTCCTAATCGTCTAAATCGAGGCTCGAAGAGAGAGCATTGATAACTCTATTTAATGGGTACATTTGCCCTCATCCTGCAAGATGTCTCGATCGTCCAGTGCAAAAATTGATCGTCACTTAGTCCAAATACACCATTTTTAGTCCAGCCATTTTTGAGATGAGTTAGATAATGACTTAAATTATTATCAGGCGTATATCCTGAGTTTTATTGATTTGATTGAACTTCTGCGGCACGTAGAAGTTCATTGGGAATCTACACAACTCTAGAAACCATAAATCCGTCAAGCCCTTATGTATCACCCATTCCAGGGGCAAGCCTGATTTGGAAGGGCTGGACTAAGCAAAATTGTGTCTAGTCCAGAATTTGTGCGATCGAGTTCATCCGCTCAACTTATCGATCGCTGGTTACGTCACTACACAACAAGGGAGTGCCGGTTAAAACGATCGCACAAATTCTGGACACGAATCCTTGAATGAATTCTCTCGATATTTGGAAGTGACCCTAGAGCAGCGGCGACCGACGATCATGCAACTTCGTTAAGCATTGCGGCATCTCAAGATCTATGGAATTCCCCATACACCTTACAAGCCCTGCATCTACAAATCCCTTTTTACGGCGTAAAAACTTACCTCCATTTCGTGTATAAGTCATATTCAAATACACGAAGAAATGCCTGGTAGATCATGCAATGTGATTGATGCCCATCTGAAGCTGTTTCTAGGATGCCTAGTTAATCGATCGCGGCTTGTCTTCTCCATTTGGTCAAGGCTCGATGCAAAAGCGGACAGGACTCCGATCAACGATTCTGAGTTGATTCTGCTGATGGAGTTCGAGCAGCGCGTACACCAAGTTGATGTGAATGGCTCTGACGGCAATGCTGTCATCCAGTAAAAACAGCCGCGATTCTCCAGGATAGTGACGCTGAAGATCCGGCACACTAAAAGACTGTTGCTGAAACTGCAAGAGCAGTTCCAGCTTGATTTGCTCGATAGCACTGAGATCGATTTCCTCCTGGGACGATTTGTCTATTGCGAACCCCATGCCTCACATTCCTTTCAAGTTTGAGTCGCTTCAGGTTGCACGGAATAAGACCGTTCACTTCCTGGGGAGCGCTTGAGCTAGAATTTCCTGCCGCATGGCTCAGCAATCGCAGTGCCGAGAATCTTTATTATCTTCTCGTAAAAAACATTTGAGTTTGAAGCAACGAAAAAGACCTGACTGAAGGACTTGAATGGGAGGCTTTGGTCTAGCTCCTGATTGATATGTGAGTGCTGCTTTCGGCCCAGTGAAGCCTTCCGAGGTTCAGAGTGCAGCATCGAACCGAGCACTTCGTAGTACAGAGCATTCGCTTTCTCTTTTATTGTCATTGGGGATAAGAAAGAGGCTAGTGTGTCCAAAATGGAGCACGATTACATGGCTTGTCTAACCAGATTGCACCCAGCGACGGAGTGAGCTTACCTCAGGAATAAGAGTCACAACCCATCGAACACAGGCATCATAGGAAAAAGCAAAAGCGGTTGAACAGAGTGACAGGACACGCTATGAAGGTGGCGCGTGCCGTCTTGCTCACGCCTTCCTCTCCGTGCAATCGCTGAGAGAAATGCGAGGTGCTCGTTGATGTGTAAGGCACACACTTAGCTAAATTATCGTGATTTTTCTGCAACTAGACTAATTCTGAGCAGTTTGCAGTGTTTTATACACACAGAGACAATTATTTATGCCACAGTGAATTGTAGATCTCATCCTTCACCTGCAATCTCTCACTTCCTAGGTCTACTCCAGTCATGACAAAGATGCTCCCCGCTAATGAATCGGACTGCCAGTTGTTTAAGTTCTGGTTCTACGATCGCGTTTGTGATGGCATTCATTATCAAAACCAATTGTTCCTTCAGCTTGCCAGCTTTGGTCTTGATTGCCGTGATCAAGACCATGAGCTCAGTGCAAAGTTGATAAAGCGTGGATTTCAGTCATTTTCTGCTGCTCTCAGGAGCAATACTTGCTCGGCATCAATCCTTGCACGGGCTGGGCTGAGCTTGATACGAGCGGCAAGCGGCAAGCGTTCGGCGAAGGGCAGGGTAGGGCAACAGCCTTGTTTGCAGCCTGGGTGCTTCAGACTTAATGGCAAAAACCACTGCACCAGTATGCTCATACTCGGTCAGCAATTCCGCCCCTGCTTATGGAAGATGTGCTGTGGACTACTGTATCGACTCTCATATTTGTGAAATACTAAAAAGCTGATGCAAAATATCTTGTGATAGCCCAAGCTTTAATTCAAGCATAGAGAAGCCTCGATCTCAGGAACCGTGAGTACTAAAACTGTCTCATGTCCAAACAGCAGAACAACTCAAAGATTTCCGATGCCCTGTTGGAGCAGATTGTGAATGCCATCTCGCTTTCCGGGGAGCACGAAATTGCAAAACTGACCATGGTAATTAAAACGCTGAGAAGCTTCAAGCAAGGGTTAGCTGTGTCTGATCTAGCGCTGCGCTACGCAAGTGAGCAATACGATCAAACGCTCTGCTTGAGTTTGTACCGAGCGCTACAGCAGGTGAATGCGATGAACCGTGCTGGGGGTGTAGACGTGAGTGTATTGCACGGACTTTGGAAGGGTAAACACAGCCCGCTTCTCGATTCGGGCACAAGGCTCTCCAAGCCTTAAAGAAGCTCTACTTTGCTGTGACTCAGCGACGCTTTCTGGAGGAGCGAACTTCGTTAATGGTATGAGACAAAAGGATAGTTATACGTCATGATGACAGGAAGGTGTCGCGAGCCTTCTTTTTTATGTATTGGTCACCTTCATCCCTCAATAAAATCCCCTAGCTAATCAACTAGAGGAAGGGCCATCTGAAAACGTGAATATTTTCAGGATGCCCAAAGCAGTTGACATCGATCACAGTGTACAGCGTTTGTTCGTATCAGCTTTTTCTGGTCTTGGCTGAAGCGAGAGCAGCGGGTCGGTGTCGTGCTAAAAAGGCGCTTTTTCAGCAGGTGTGAATCGCTGGCAGAATCGCTCAAGTCTGAAGGGCGCAATGTTCAAATTTCAGCAGGTCTCAATGATGGTGGACAAGTTAAAGGAACCAGGGAAGTAATTAAGGAGATTCGAGCCGAGTTGCAGATGGTAGAAGCGATCGCTCAGTTAACGATCTCATTTTTGTAGTTCTAAGGCAAACCAGAGCAGCGCCATGATTCCAACGGCTTCAGCAACGGCTGTGATCATTTTTGGATCGCGATGATCACCCGTCTCAATCTTTTGACCCAATTCATAAACCATCGTGCGAAGTGCCTGACTGCTCAAGGATCTTTCGGCTGAGTCGATCGACCTCATTTATTAACCTCTGCATTTCGATAACAAGCTGGCTCTGTTTTCCGTGTCGCAGTCGATTTTTACTGACGCGCTGTTTCCCTTGCTCAGACTTCGCGCCCGTCGATTTCAACCAGGGGCGATTCTGTTGCATCCAGTGACGCTGCTTGGCTTTCTGCAATTCGCGTTCTATCGGTTCGTTGCTCCATCGCGGCATGAATTCCCCCTAATTGGTTCAGTTGCTTATCGACATAACTCTTGATGAACTGCGTTGGCTTCTTGGGATTTTTGATCGTATCGATCGCTAGAATCAGCTTTCTACAGGATTCCTGCGCTCGAAACATCAATGAAAACAACGTTTCTGCGCGATCGATATCTTCAAGTAAGGCAAAAGCTAAATTGCTCAATTCCTGCGTAATTGATTCCATTAAGGCAAGCTGGCAGGTCAATGCTTTCACCGCTTCACCTGGAAAGTCTGATTCAATTGCTCGAATACGATCGCGCCAAGCTTGGACAAATTCTGTCGTCAACTCTGATGATTCTTCAGGGGATCTCATCACAACCGAAAGCCCAAAGCCCAGCGCTGGATCTGTAACGATTTTTGGCAGCGTGGCTGTAAATCCTTGTGCTGATTTGGCTCGGCTGGCAGCACGATTGCGGTGTGAAACATCCATCAGCTTATCCAACTGTTGCAGCAATTCCATTTTTCATCACTGGTTGCATTCAAACTAATCATGACAAATATTTTTCAAACTCTTGCATAAAAAAAGCGGAGTTTCGTGAGTTTCGTGATGCACAGGAAGAAAGGGGAGTTTCGCGAGGCGATCGCGGCATCAATCACAACTTTGTTCTACAAGCATCTATACCTGGGGAATTCAAGAATGGATAATTGTGAACGTGCGTATTAATCGCTAAAACTTTCTTCCCTTGTTGAGCCAATAAGAGCGCTGTGAAAAAATGCTAGTTGTCTTACCTTGACCACCGGAGAGCGAGATACAGGAGCAAGTTTGCATAAGAGGTATCTCAATTCGATAGTATCTTGAGTTCTAACTTCTGAGCCGATGCAATTGTTTCTCCGGGGAGGGTGTAAGTTGCGGAACAAAATTTTGGATGTGGTCATTGACTTCGCTGCATAAAGGTCAGAAGCCCACCGTGTAGATCATTGGGTAGCAACATAAGGCAGGACATATCTAGCGAGGCTCAATCCTTTGTCGTCTGGAACCCTTGTTGGGTAGGCTGTCTCACCTGAAGTCAATACTCAATCATCAACATTTAGTACCAAAAGGAGCAGATACTCATGGATATCATTCGCAATATGCAATCAAGAGCCAATCTGATCCAAAACGCCACCCATCGCCGTGTGCTGGTCGCACTCACTACGTCGCCAGCCACCGCAGCCGGGGTCAAATGCCAACCCAACGTGAGGGTGATAAACAAGAAGGGAGCTTCAATCAAAGTGCTTAGATTTCTGTACAAAGTCGGCGGCAACACAGTCTACACTGAAGGGCTGGCTAACAAAATCCTGACCCCGAATGAGACTGAGAACTGGTCAAGCCAAACGCTGAACAACGCGGCTACTGGCGTTGTAGTTACCTCCACTGCTGTCGAGTACAGGAACGACACTGGTAGCGGTTACGGGTCTCCACGCACCTCGGCATGGTTCCCGCACAGTTTCACCTGCGGCTCAAACCACAACTACATCCACGAAATTCAGTAGTGCGATGGGGGCGCTGCAACTTTAAGTGAAGTTGCAGCGCCCTCAACAGATCGACGATGGCTCGAAGCTTCGCGTGGCAATGATTTTAGTGTTCGCGTGTCGATGTTATGAGTCAGGAAGTTATCGGAAAGTGAGGCTCATACCGCCCTCAATTCTTAAAGAATTCAACCAATCAATACGACCGCGGTCGGTCAACTTCAACAGTTCTCAATCCGTTGAGAACTGTTGAAGTTGGACTTTCCCACGCTTTGTACAAATCACAAATGCAATCGCACTCTTCCTTGCAATCCAATCTAATTCTCATTCCGATCGAACTCAGGACAAACATATTTATCTCCGATCGTGGAGATTGTGGATCCGAGCCTCAGTGCCGTTTCTCCAGCTATTCGGTTTCCTGGATACTTGTTTTGGATATTTCTTGTGAAAGCAGCGATGAAGCCGATTGAGTTTTGCCCGTCGCTACGAATCTTGCAATAGCTGGAAAGATAGAACGTGACATCGTGATCGCTAAAGTCGAATTCAGCATCCCATTTATCCATAGTGTGCCACAGCAGCCTAAACATACGAATCGTCTCGTCATCAATCGTGTATTCAGTTGATGAAAAATCTGCATTTCCATACCCGCGATCATATCGAGCAGGAGCGCTCTGATTGCCACAAGCGATTTTAATCATCTCGCGAGTCGCGCCCGTCATATTAGGCATGAACGGCTTACCAATATTCGGAGTCGCTAGCGATGAATCACAATGACCGAAGCTTGCACCAAATCTTTGCCAATCAGATGCCGAAACCGCACATCATATCGAGATACACGATCGATTGAATCCATATCGATCGCCACCGTTTCGCGAGTTCGACTTGATACTCCCACCGTTCGCCAATCAGTAGCGGTCGCAGGCAGAAACAAAGATGATAAGACAGCGATCGCGCTTCCGAGAATGAATGGTTTCAACATAACTCTTGAAATAGGAGCCTGCTGAAGATAATAGCGATACTCCTCAGCCTATATATGCATTCATCAAGACTTTTATTACACATCACGTTGATGAAGCGCTGATAAAAAATAGCAGTCTCTTTCCCTTTAATCCGGTGAGAATGCTTGCCGTCTGGATTTCTCCACATTGTGTGGAGTCGAGAGCGATCGACTTACTACCGGGAAGTTGCACCCAATATCTAGCCTGCCCACTATCCGCATCAGAATCAAAAATCGCCCAACTCTAGCCAAATGGTTAAAGTTGGGCGGTTTTTTCTATGGTTGATCGCGCTTCTCTTACCGTCAGGTCTGGATCTGAGGGTTGTTTTGGAATAGTACAAAAAATATTTCTCTTGGCGTAGGGATGAAGTTGATCGACAACTAGAAAAGTGAGTTGTTACTCTGCTTAACATAAGATCTAAATATTGTAGACACTTAGATAAGACGATAAAAGGCAAATTTGATGATTAATCCGGCATCTGAGCGGCTTCAGCAACATGCAGATCGCATCATGCAGCTATGGGAGGAGCGGGCACGGACTGAAATCAGCGCCTCCCTGCATCACAACTCGCTGATCTTGCAGGATTCGCTACCGCAGTACTTAAACTTCCTCATCACTGAATTATCAACCACCATTGAACGCACCTCTGCCCGTATCAACGCTGATAAAGTGGAAAGCGATCGGATTGGCAGGAAGCATGG
>NZ_JAMPLL010000070.1:0-8497 GCF_039962495.1 Leptolyngbya sp. AS-A5
AGGATTGGCGAGAAGTCGCCTGCTTGAAAACTGCTGTGTAAAATTAAGCGATGCTAGCGATCAAGGGATGATCGTGCCCAATTTTGATTGACATCGGTTAAGTTGACAATACCGCGAGAAGTCGCCTGCTTGAAAACTGCTGTGTAAAATTAAGCGATGCTAGCGATCAAGGGATGATCGTGCCCAATTTTGATTGACATCGGTTAAGTTGACAATACCAATTCTCGAAACTGTTTTCTGAGGGAGAATAAATGCTCTCAAGTCCTCATAATCCTTGATAAACATCCAGCCTCGCATGGTAATCATTGCAGAAAGTCCGCGAAGCTTGGCAAAATCTACAAGCTCAATACCACGCTGAATGAAAACAGCATATAAATCTGCTTTGCTAATTGAATAATGTTTCTCGATGTATCTCCGATGCTGCATTTTCCCTGCACCTAAATAGGGCGGGTTTGCGATGACCAAATCATATTCACCTTTTCTGACTAATTGAATGAAGCGTACTCCAGCCGCAAGCTGTTCTCCTCGTAACCGCAGTCCCAAATCTTCGCTGCTTGTTCGACGATTAAGGAACTCAACAAGATTCTCGAAAATAGTTGCTTCAGCTTGCTCGTCTGAAAAGCTAGGTTTAGCATCTTCGCTGACTGTTTCACCAATCTCTAACTGACGTGGCTCAAATTGTCTTCTATACTGAGCTATTGCTTCTTGAACAGCTTCATCAATTTTAAGAAGTGAGCCTAGGTAATCCGCTTGGCTGATGGCTTCAAGAATGATATCTGCCATCTCTTCTGACAGATCGATTTCCTCTTTTAGCGCCTGCTTCAAGTCTAAAATTGCTTGATCATTTTTTGGGAGCGATGCTATGCCAAAATTGGAGGCAACTAAATTAACAATGCTAGGCGCAGCATCTTTAGCGTATGTTTTTGCTTTCAAAAAGACAGCAGCAGCAGCAATCTGAACTGCGCGAGGATCAATATCTACACCATGTAAGTTTTCTTCAATGATCCATTCAGCAATCTGCTTTGGTTCCCAATTCTTACATAAGTGACGAGCTTCTTCCTCATAAAATGCAGCCAGCACCGTGAAAGCAATAATCAAAAAATGTCCTGAGCCAACAGCCGGATCAAAAATTTTGAGCGATCGAATACTCTCCGGAATTGCTTCAACAAATTCATCTGATGGCTCTTGTGGCATCCAATATTTCCAGCGATGCTCCTCTTCTGTCAAAATCGGCATCACTTCTTCTGGACTTACAATCCCCGCTTCTCGCTTTTCTCTGCCCCATCTCATGACTCCTGGTGCTCTCGCTTTTGGAGTCATTGTCCCAACAATCAATCTCCCAATTCCGCTCCTAATAACCCTTTCAGCTTCTTCCCCTCAACCTCGATGCGCATCCTGTGAGGTTAACGGGGATAAATTCCGTGTTACGCAACAGTTCTCTAATTGGTGCGTTCTAGAAACTGTTTGCCACAATCCTTACATAGATAGCGTTGCTTGTTGTAGCGATGTCCGTTCTTCGACAAACGGTCAGAATGACAGTAATGACATTTCATTACTTTTATCACTTTTTCATCCATTGACTTTGGCTCTACATAGGGTGCGAGATAGGCGACTAGCAAGGCCTTGAGTTCTGCGTAGCGAGATCGCCGTTTACGCTCCTCTCCCCTCAAAGCTTGCAGCAGTAGGGCGTTGTAACACTGATGAACTGTTTCGGCCAGGCACTCACTCTTCTCAATGGGCAATGCCGGATTCCACTGCCGCAAGAAGTCTGCATATTGCTCAATCAACTGATGATTGAATGCCTCATCAAAGAGCACGAATAGCTGAGGTGCCACAAAATATTGAATATAGACCACACGAGGAATCGGGTCTTGAAAATAGGCGATGTGAGCTTCTACCAGGCGATCGACAAACTCGACAAACGGTCGCCTCAGATTCGCAGACTGCAACAGTTCCCTGTTCAGTGTTATCACGTTTTCCATATGCTGGGCTTCTAAGGCGTGAAAGATGGCAAGTTTATCGGGAAAGAACTGGTAAAGCGAGCCGATCGCCGTTTTTGCTCTGGCAGCGATCATGTGAGTGGTTGCTGCTTCATAGCCGACTTCTACAAACACCTCGGCAGCCGATCTCAGAATTTGCTCGACCCGCTGCTGGCTGCGCTGCTGCTTGGGCTGTCGTCTAAGGGGCGTAGGATGCGGTTGTGATTCTACCATTGGTGACTGAAAAGCTTCCTTGACAAAGATGAATAACTTGTCGTATTTTCAAAATGAAACATGAAAATTCTGTCATAATTTTACCCTATGTCACCCATCCTTCCTGGCGCTCCCTGGCTGGTTGCTCATCGCTCAATATTGGGCATCAACCAGCCCCACAAAATTTCCTTAAATGGACAGGACTATGTCCTCTGGCAAAATTCTCAGGGAGAGGTATTTTCCCTTAATAATGTGTGTCCCCACATGCAGGCTCCGCTGTCGGAGGGTTGGGTCTGTCAGGAACGAAACACCATTACTTGTCCGTTTCATGCGCTGGAGTTTGACGGGCAGGGAAGGCTACATCAAGCAGGGAAAGTGGCAGCGCAGCCGCTAATCACCCCGCTGAAATTAGTGATTCAGGGCGATTGCATCTGGACGTACGGTGGCGTGAGTGCCAAAATTCCTGTTCCTGACTTAATTGAACGAGTGAGCCAAGGCATGACTTTCTTGGGCATTGCTGGAGAAAAGAGTATTCGGGGCACCTTTCTGCACAATCTGCTGATCAACTACGATTACAACCATCAGAACGGGACTCATCGAGAGCTCTTTGGCATCAAAGCCAATCGCATTCCTGTATTTGAGCAGGAGGGCTACTGGGCAAAGGTTGTGCAGGAACTTGATCGACAGGATGTGACGTTCGGAGACATCTGCCGCAACCCGGTGATTCTCTCGGCACCCAAGACCTACACTGGCACACTGGAATATGCGTTTCCAGCGCTGACTACCTTTAAAGCTCGCTTTCCATTGGGCGAAATTTTGCAAGTGCATGTGCTGTATCCTGAAACCGCAACCTATACAAAAACCTTTGTTCTGGTTTTTGCCAAATTCAATCATCCCGTGTTGAAACCTCTGTTAAAGCGATCGATATTGAGTGCGGTAGCAACAGTTGTGGAACAAGATACGCGAGCGATCGAAACTTCTTATCCGCGTCAGCCTGCCAAGATTCGCTTACCGAACGAGGAGATCATGTTTCATGCGGAGAAACTTTACTGGGAATGGTGAGATCGAGTCGTGATTAAAGCAATCTACTCGAAATCGGATTGGGTTACTTACCAATTGGGTTACTTACTATTTGTGTCAAACACCAACAAAAGCTGACGCAGCAATTTCGTCAATGTTTGAGCTTCCGTCTTCGTAAACTGTTCTAGAAATTGTTTTTCTTGTTCAAACAGAACAGGCATGACGGTGTCTGTCAGTTCAATCCCTTTGGGCGTAAGTTGCACGCTAACGCTGCGCCGATCTTCTGGATCGCGAATGCGAACAACCACCCCATCTTGTTCCAGACGATCGATCCGGTTCGTCATCGCCCCTGATGAGAGCATTAACAGTTCATAGAGATCGGTTGGTTTAAGTTGATAGGGCGCTCCTTGTCGTCTCAGCGTCGCCAACATATCAAACGACCAGACATTTAACCCATATTCCGCTAGGACAGATTCTCGGTGCTTTTCCAGTAAACGAGCAATCCGCAAAATTCGCCCTGTCACCGCCAGAGCCGAGACATCTAGCTGCGGAGATTCGCGTTGCCATTGTTCCAAAATTTTATCAATGCGATCGTAGTTCATGCAGTCATTATATCTTGACATCGAGATTCTTGACTTTTACCTTTGCACTAAGTATCTTGATATAAAGATAAATTTGGTTCCGAATCTTTTCCTGGTTAGTTCCAGATTTCGGGATTTTCCTCGCTGCAATTCATTCACCCACTATTTCAGCTATGAACTTCTTCCCTCTGTTTCGATCTCGGAGCCTCTGGTTTCGCTGTCAACTTTGCCTGTATCTCTTGTTGTCGCTGCTGAGTGGTGCGTTGTTACCGATTCAAGCCAGCATGAATGCACAGTTGGCACGATCGCTAGCTTCTGCTCCTCTGGCAGCGAACGTTTCTTACCTAGTTGGTTTTTTGGCATTAGCAGCTTTGCTACTGACACAACGGTTTGGTCATCCCGATTGGTTGGCTTTACCGAAAGCGCCCCATTGGAGTTTGGCTGGAGGGCTGTTTGGAGCCTGGTACATTGCCTCCAGTGCCTATTTCATCTCTATTTTAGGCGCGACGTTAACACTGGGATTCGTTGTGTTGGGGCAGGCGATCGCAGGCATGATTGCTGACCATTTTGGTTGGTTGGGACTGCCCCAACACCGTCTCACTCGCTATCGTCGCATTGCCATTGGGCTGTTTATGGTTGCACTTTTCTTTCTCATTCAGTAGTTCATTTCCTGTGCAGTATGGATATTTTATTCGCAATTGTTGGTGCAGGCTCAGCAGGTAGTTTTTTAGCGATCGGCTCAGCAGCAAATGCTCGCTTAAAGCAAACGTTACGTTCTCCGATCGCAGCAGCAGCGATTAATTTCTTAGTTGGGTTCGGTATCTTAACGCTCTTGATTGCCTTAGGGCTGTTCAAATCGCCTAATCTTCAACAGTTCGCTAACGTTCCTTGGTGGGCGTTTTTAGGGGGGTTGTTGGGTGCTACGTTTGTCAGTTTGAGTACATTGACTGTCCCGAAACTCGGCTTAACGACAGCGACATTAGCAGTAGTTTGTAGCCAAATGATCATGTCTCTCATCATTGATCAGTTTGGTTGGTTGGGTGTCCCGACTCACCCGCTCAATTTCTCTAGAGTGTTTGCCATTGCTGTGCTGAGTGTGGCGATCGCACTAACTCAACTCGATCGCCAACACTCAAATTAGTCTGGTTCAAAACCATTTTTGCATTTAGTCAACCCTATTGAAAAAGTACCATGCAACTGTTAGAAATTCAGTCTAGTGTTCGCCAAGACAGATCCGCTTCCCGTACTCTGGCTTCCAAATTTATTTACCAGTGGCGGTCGTTGCATCCCAACGCTCAATACCAACTGCGAGATATCGGACAGCAAACTCCTGCCCTGATTACCTCTGATTGGGTTATCGCCAATTTAACTCCCTCAGAAAACCAAACTGACGAAACAAAGGCATTGTTAGTAGAATCAGATACCTTGATCGCTGAACTGTTTAACTCCGATCGCATTGTGCTGGGAGTTCCCATGTATAATTTTGGCATTCCGGCCCATTTGAAAGCGTATTTTGACAATGTGATTCGCGTGGGTTGTACTGTCCTGTACAACCGCGATACCACAACCTTTAATGGCTTGCTCACCGGAAAGAAGGCTCTCATTATCAGTTCGCGTGCTGGTAGCTATGCTGCCGGAACACCCGCGGGCGAAATGGATTTTTGTGCACGCTACCTTCAGTTCATCTTAAATTTTCTAGGCATTCAAGATGTGGAATATGTTGAAGTTCCCTATCAAGGAATGGGAGGCGAGATGCAGCAACAAGCAACCGAAACTGCGATCACTCGTTTGATAGAGTTAGCCAAAACTTGGTAATGGACAGCCCAACCCCTTACACCGGAGGGATCTCATGCAATGGCTCAATGAACCGACTGAATGGTTTCATTCAAGCAATCGACTGATCGTTAAAACCTCTCCCAAAACAGACTTTTGGCGTACGACCCGCTATGGTTTCATTCGCGACTCAGGTCACTTTTACTTCGATACCTTTAACACTGATTTTGTAATACAGGTCGGCATTCGTGGGAACTACAAAGACCTCTATGATCAGGCTGGGATCATGCTCCGAATTGACGAAAACCATTGGATAAAAGCTGGCATTGAGTTTGTCGATGGAGTACAAAATTTAAGCGCTGTCGTTACGCACGATTATTCCGACTGGTCGATTATTCCGCTACCTAAGCCCCCCGAAGTCCTACACCTACGAGTCGAACGTCGCCGGGAAGCCATCCACATCTCTTACCAAGACGACACTTTAGACTACAGGCCGTTTAGGTTGACCTACTTACCCAGCGATAAGATTCAAGCGGGCATCATGTGCGCTTCTCCAGATGGCAATGGCTTTGAAGCATCTTTCGAGGGCTTTCCATAATGGCAGAGATGAATCGGTGTAATCTGCGATCACGATTGTCCGATGTGATTGCCTTTTGCGATCGATGGGAGTTAGATGAGGGGGATCTGTACAAAGCGTTAGGTGAGTTGCGGAAGAAGGGCATTGTCGTGTCGATTTCGAGCCAGCTGAACCTTCAACTTTCCTAAGTAGATCTGAAGCACTCCACACGATCGAACTTCTGCTGTGTGCGGCAGCTAACCAAGATTTGGAGAAGTGACTTCGATGATCATCTTCGCATTCACCTGCCATGATCCAAGTCTCGTTCTCCATGAATCACCTGACTCTGTTGGCGTGCAATGGGTTTACGGTAGGTTTTGCTGAAATCCCTAACGTACTATGCTGAGGGAACACATGCTGGGGTCAAAGTTAAACGACTGAGAAAAGCATCTTGACACTCAGAACCAGCGAGATCATGGCGAATATCTTTTTCAAGAAAGTCTCAGGCAACCGATGAGACCATCGAGTTCCATAGGGAGCTGCAATAGAACTTGTGCTCGATATTGCTACAAATGCTGGCACATAAATGAAGCCAAGGGTGTAAGGAACGCTCAACGTTTGAGACCAACCACTCATCAGGTACCCAACTGTCCCTGCAATCGCCAGGGGAAATCCAATGGCAGATGCCGTTCCGATCGCCTTTTTCATTGCTACATTCTTATAGCTGAGGTAAGTGATTGTCAGAAAACCGCCCCCAACCGCAGCCAGAGCAGATACCGATCCAATGCCAGTCCCTGCTAGAAATAAGCCATGGAATTTAGTCGACTTCTGGTTCGCTTTCGGTTGCCAATTCAGAAACATCTGACCCGCGATCAGGGCCATAAACAGCGCAAAAAATACAGCAATATAAGCTGAGTTGACCTGGGCCGCGATGCGGGTAATTAGAAAGGCACCCACCATAATGCCGGGTGTCATTCCATAAACCACCTTCCAGACGACAGTTCCTTGAGCAGCATGGGCGCGGATACTTGCGATCGAAGAAATGATCATGCAAGCCAACGACGTGCCTAATGCCAAATGAACCACATTATCTGCACTCACACCCTGGTAACTGAAACTGGATACCAGCAAGGGAACGAGGATTCCACCGCCCCCCATCCCCAGCAAGCCTGCCATAAAACCGACAAAGAAACCTAACAGGATGTATACCAACATCCATTCAATGCTCAGCATATTAACCTCATCCTTCAAAATTTTTGGAGCAACCAAACCGTCTCAATTGACGCAACTTTCCCCTTTAATCCGCCAGCGACATCCTTGCTTTCAGCGTGCTTCAGTTGATAAGCCGCCGCATAGTGATGGGTTACTTCTACTTTGCTGACTGAGAATGGGGGACCATCCATGAGTTGTTGATCATATTCGTAACAAATTAGCAACTGCGGTGCTACGCTGGTGATTTCCATCAAGTGCGACGTGTATTGATTCCGCATGGTTGCTGGCATTGCCACCAACGCCGCTCGGTCATAGACGGCATCAACTTGTCCAAGAACTTTAGCAGACACATCAAAAATATCACCGACAAATAGGTCGATATCTTTTGCACAGTAGCGAGCTAATTTCCCAAGCTTGGAGATGGTTGGCTCCACTCCTAGATCGCTAAACAATTCGTTAATCGCCAGTTCGCTCAATTCTGCACCGGCAACTCGATACCCGCGAGTAAGCAACCATGCAATATCACGGCTCTTTCCACACAAGGGTAGAAATACACGGCTGCCCTTCGCCAAATTTAATTGATCAAAGTGTTCGATGAGGAATGCGTTTGCCTCACTTTGGTGAAACCCAATATCCCCTTTTTCCCATTTTTGATGCCAGAAACTTGCGTCCACATCCATTTCCTCGCGGCTTAAGTAGCAATCACACCCCACAAACTGAATAACGTCCGTCTTGCTTTAAGGTGTGTTTGAAGCTACGATACAACTTCAAGTCAACTTGAAGTCAAGCAGTCGTTGCACAAAGAAGATGATCGATATTACCGAAGGCTCAAAAGCTTCTGGATTACCGGCCTCAACGCTACGATTTTATGAGGAAAAAGGGCTCATTCAGTCAAGTGGTAGAAACGGGTTACGGAGGCTGTTTGATGCCAGTGTTATAGAACGGCTCGCAGTGATTTCATTGGGACGTAGTGCTGGTTTCTCACTGGATGAGATAAGTGAAATGTTTACGCCTGAAGGGCCTGAGATCAATCGAGCGCTAATCTTAGCGGGTATTGTCAACTTAACCGGAGATGTTCAAAATTGAGCACAATTATCCCGCAATCGCTAGGTTCGCTCAATTTACGCAGCAGTTTGCAAGCAAGCGACTTCTCGCCAATCTTG
>NZ_JAMPLL010000071.1:0-7429 GCF_039962495.1 Leptolyngbya sp. AS-A5
GCAAAAGAGTTCTTCTAGACTAGACATGAGGGCAAATTGGGCGGGATTTTTAGCAATTTCAGCCTATCGAGTTTGCCCCTTTCTTGTCCCATTCCTTATCCCGAACTCAGGTTACTTAGGTAATTAAGGAAGATTTTTGCAACAGAACTTTCTCACGGAGACTCACGTTTCATTAGAAGAACTCTGTATTTCCCAGGGTTGCTCGTGAACTGACGCTTACCAAAGGCTCGAATTTTAACGCTCTATACTTTTGGACAGTTTATCCTTGCCAAAATATACTTTTGGACAACTTATGATTTCAGAGCCCGCAGAAATTCTTGAATCGATTTACGCAAAGATTAGGGTTTTAGACGTTAGTTTGAACAACTTATGATTACAGTTCTGGACAACTTATGGTTGCAGTCACAATGGGCTGCGGCAGTTAACTAAGATTTGGAAAAATCAATGAAAACGGCTAAAGTGAGCGGCGACAAACAACATTGGAACGAAGCGCAAAGGATCTTCACATCCGCTCCACTGCTGTGCTAGCTTACTCCTGTTCGAGTATGAACTGATGCACTTTCTCTGCAAAGTTTACATTCCTGCCTAAGCCGTTGTCTTTGAACCCCACCCGCGTAGCGACGATCTTTGAATACTTATTAGCTGGCACAATCAAAGCGATCACTCGACGATAGCCAAGTTCCTCAAGGGAGTAACGAGCCAGTGCAGTTGCGATCTCCGTCGCATACCCTTGCTGTCTCGCGCTCGGCATCACTGCGTACATTATTTCTATCGTCTCTTCGTCGTGCGGATTTAAGCCACAGAACCCCACAAACTGTCTGGTCATTTTTTCTTCGACTGCAAAGGCAAGCATGGGATGTGCAGAGCTGTATGACTCGATGGTAGACTCAACAAGCTGCTTGGCTCCCTGTCTGGTCTTCTGCTCCTGTGCAAAGGGAAGAAATGCCGTGGACTCGCAATCCGTCATAAAGTTGATGAACAACTCAATATCTCCGCGAGTGAATCTGCGAATTCGCAATCGTGCTGTATCAATCTGTCGTGTGGGTAGAGATGGAGAGGTCATCGACATCCTCTTTGACAGCTAACTATTAATTAGACGGAACCACTTCGGGCTAATTTCCCTCGCTCTCCTATAGCTTTGAGTAAAGGTTAAGAAGCGTACGTTTGGCAATGCCCGCCTCCGCAATTTATTTGAGAAAAGCGTCGAACGCTAAGCTGATCGCCTCGCTGTGATGAGTTCTTTAAGTGATGAAGTACTCGCCACTCTACTTCCAGAAGGTATCCCGGAGGAGAGGCTAACAGGGATGTAGGTGGGCGATTGCATCGGTGGTTTAAATATCAGCACTGGATTGAGGGTAGATAGGCACCAGAAGGTTCGGTAAATTCTCCAAATGACATATAGGAGGCTACCTTGATCGTGCGGTGACCATTTGCCAAAGCGCGGCGGAACAGATGGGGGCGGTTCAAAGGACAGATAAAGACTGCGAGGGGCGGTGGGACGTGACGGGCAGCGTGGGCAATTAAGGCTAACAAATCATCGTCGGTTTCAGCTCCTGCATGTCCAAAGAGGCTAGCAATGAGATACCCAACTGGGCGCCCCTCTCGCTCACGCAAAAAGCCTGGAAACGGGGCTGTTAAGAGTTGAGCCGCATCACTAGCCCGAGAGAAAGCATAAGCATTTAGGCTAAGAGATTTGATACTGTCTAGATCATCGGTTGTCAGCGGGCGAATTGTCGAATCATCTGCGCTGCTGGGTTGAGCTTGCATCACTGCTGCCGAGGCACGCCAATCAAAACCCAAAGCTGTGTAAAGGGACAAAGAGGCGGTGTTGACTGCTTCTTGAAATAGACGAGTTTGGCGAATGCCGCGTCGCTGGGTTTCGTCTATGACCCACTGCATCAGCGCCCGACCGATCCTACGAGACTGAACACCTGGATCGACTGTAATAGGGCCAATACCCGCGACAGAATCGCTGTGCAACAAGAAATTAGACCCAACCACTTTACCGTCTAGTGTGGCGACAACTCCGGTATAGTCAGAGCGGGAGGCAATGTGGGAGATGATCAACATCCCAGTGTCGAGATCGGGTATATCACGCTGGACAGCATGACGATCTTGCAAGGTTGAAAATGCCTCGTGGCAGATTCGGGCAAGTTCAGGAACATGATCTTCATGCAGCGGAATGAGCTCAAGAGACATCACAACACCTCTACCAATAATTTGGAAGGCTTGATTATATCAGAGGGCAAATCGACACTTCTTCACCTATGCGAGCGATCGCGCTTGTTGAACTAAACCACTATGCACTGAAAGTACATAGGTTCCTTCAGGGCTGAAAGCCCAAGTTAACTCATTCCAGCAAGAAATTGTCGTTGTCCTGATTCGATGGGTTTCGATGATGTTCTAGATACTCTTGCACTAGCTCCTCCGTGAGATTTCCAGTGCTCCAGGCTCCATACCCGATTGCCCAGAAGTGCTTGCCCCAATACCGCTTCTCCAACTCTGGATATTCTTGCTGGAGCAATCGCGACGTGCGTCCCTTGATCCGCCTCACGAGGTCACTTATAGATTTTGAGGGTGAATACTCGATGTGCATATGCACATGATCCTTACTCACCACCCCCTTGAGGATCTTTACGTCCTCTGCATCGCAAATCTAGATAATCAGTTCTCGACACCGCTTCTGGATCTCTCCTTTCAGCACCGGATATCGATACTTGGTTACCCAAACCAGATGTGCGGTTAATCGGGTCACGGTATGGCTGCCTCGGCGCTGGTCGCTCATGATGGTTTTTCTCTCAAACCTATCATGCTTCCCTTTTGCAGCCATCGGGAGGTGTGTAGCAACTAAAGTCTCCCACTAAAGTGGGTAGTTTCGACTAGCGTGCTGGAACAATGAATCAATAATATAGATCAATATAACGTTGCCCATCACCCACCGCAGATCACCTTTGTAGCATGCCGATCAACTCTCAACGGTCGATGTGCATGGGCGTTGAGATAGCCGTAAGATGTTTGGACATATTACTTTTGTCTAGGCATCTTTTCTCTGCTCACATGAGGTTAATCAATAAGTGAATACGCTCCAATATAAAGACTATATAAAATAGTTCATTTGATCGACCTAGAAGTAGATAATTTCTTGTTTCAATTTGATGAGTTTGGGCATCTTGAAGTCATATTATTTTGACTGGATGTGTGAATAGAAACTGGCTCTAAAATTGGCAGTATCCCATGGTTTCTAAAAAACGAGCGATTGATTTTGCAGTAAAGCTTGGCTGGACACAAGAAGATGCAAAAAGAGCTTATGAATTGATCGGGGTTAATCTCAATTTAGTTGCAGACGACGACGAATTTACCCTCGCGTTGGCTTTAGCTGATTATGCAGGTGAGGTACTCTACGATCGCCAACGTAAGCAAGCTGCTCAAAAAGCGCAAGTTACCAAAAAGACGAATGAAATCGAGAGAATAAAGACTGCCCACGCTGCAAAAATTGAGCAGTATGAGGAAAATCTGAAGCTTCAACGCAGTCAATTCGTTGGAATCATCAGCCGTATTTACAAATTCGCTCAGAGATTTGGATTAAGAGATGCTTGGATTGATGCCTTGCTCATCTCATATAACGACTATCTACAAGACGAGAACGATTCGTCAAAAGCTGGATAAACCTATTCTCCTGCCAGACTCACGATGTCAAAATCTTCTTCAGAAATTAAGACCATAACGCGAAAACAGCTTCGCGGACTCGGTTTATCTCTCTACCTTGCGGCTGCTATTACGAAGGCATTGAAACCCTCTAGTCAGAAAGGTTCTACTTATTTCTATGCCGTAACTGAAGTTATAGGTTCACTGCGTGAGTATCTGCAACGATCAAGAATTAAGCCTGCTACTCGTGAAACTCTCAAACCTGCTTTAGATATCCTCTTAGATTTGATCGGGAATGTTGTCCCCGTCGCCTTCGGCACTTCGACTGATCCTGAACTCAGCCGATTGGCACGAGAGCTTATGTCTACAATTTCAAAGACCAATTCTTCATTAGCTGCTCTCAAAGTAGACGCTGAAATCAAAGCAACATCTCGTGCAAAGCGTGAGACAACATGAGCAATCCTCCTCCATTTCCCGACTTCTCAGATTTGGCGCGTGGTTTGATGTTGCTCAAAAATAAGCTGGATCAGCAAGTCAAGGATTTTGAGAAAGATGCACAAGAAATCAGGCAGTATTACTCACCTCGTGCCAAGTTTGAGCGTTGGAAAGCAACGGAAGACGGAAAACTGTGGAAAGAGAAACAACACAAGCGTCAACAGGGTTGCTGCGATGAGTGCAAAATCAGGATTGAAATAAAAGGTTCTCACATTGATCACATTGACCCTATCTCCAAATTTCCAGAATTAGCGATCAACGTGAAGAACTTGCGGTTACTCTGCCCAGATTGCAATGTTAGGAAAAGTGATAAACGTCAGGATACGTCAGAGGGCGATCTCTAGTGGTTGGGCTTGTTCTTGCAAACCAAAAACATTCGATTGATGCCATGGCGTTGGCGTTTGGCTTGATAGTCTTTTCAGGCATCCTCTAAAACAATCAGGCCAGATTGCTGGAAAGAGCAATCTGGCTTTGTTGTTCACGGGTAATCATTTAGAGAGCCATCAGTTTGGATAGCTTATCCAGGGAGCCAACCCCTAAATGAATTGGGAGATCAAATCGACTACGATCTTTGTCGCAGAATCGCAGAGGACAACATTAGATCCAATGACAATCAACTCATACTGAGCCGGAATATTGAGGTATGTGTTAACCGTTCTGGGCAAAATCACTTTTTTAGCAATGCCAGGGGGCAAGCCTTTCCCACGAGCTAACCGCTTTTGAATTCCAGGGGGCAGGGAAGAAATTTGGCTGGCGACCAGATTGCGAGTGCTGACATTCAGAACATCATTGCGTACCACTCTGCCACTCAGCAGCGCTGTCAACTGGGTTCGTTGTTCGGAAGAAAAAGAAGAAATTGTGGTGGTTTGGGTAGAAGACGTAGTGGGCTGCACTATATTCGATTGTTCACCTTTTTTGCCCTTGCTAGGTTTTGCCTCAGCAGCAGTAATGCACAAGCTGCTCAAAATGGCGGCTCCTAATAATACCGCTGTAAATTGTTTCCAAGTTGCCATAATTCTTTTCCTCAGCAATAAGGTGAATAATTTCAGGAGTGTTTGACTTGTTTAGAAACATCCCAAGAATTAACTACGCTGAAAGACACTACGTAGTTACTATAGTTCCCTCCTTTTTAGTGATAATTACTGCTCAAAATTGTGATTTACATCGTTTATTCTGGGTGCAGGTTGTGCTTGGTATGGTTATAGACGCTCGCACAGAACAGAGCTTA
The DNA here is from genome assembly GCF_039962495.1 of Leptolyngbya sp. AS-A5. Lineage (NCBI taxonomy): Bacteria > Bacillati > Cyanobacteriota > Cyanophyceae > Leptolyngbyales > Leptolyngbyaceae > Leptolyngbya > Leptolyngbya sp. AS-A5. Next base: position 5,369 of record NZ_JAMPLL010000071.1, read on the forward strand.
GCTAGAGACGCTCTAGCTCCCTGAGAATTCCCTAGAGCGTCTTTCTAAAGCTGAGTGCCTAGGTATTATCTTTTTGCAAGAGTTCCCTCTATTGCCCCTCAGAGGCGACTCTAGAGACTTGGTGTAAACGGATAGTACACGACTTGGCAAGTTACAGAAAAAGAAAGTTTCAAGCGACCTACTTTCGTGGCTCACCATTACGCCTAACGATGATTTCCGGTTGCTAGAAAGCCTAATTTTCGGGGCTTATTATTTTCTGCCTTCGTAACTTGCCAATTCGTGTGGCATCGTACCACCAGCAATCCCCTGCTGCCGATCTTTATTGAAACGGTGAAATCTGCCCTCGATTTATACAAACAGGACGATTAGTGCATTGGATCGGAGTGATAACGATCGTGACCCAGCAGGACTTCTTTCCTGCCCTAAGCACTCATGCAAAAGACTCTTTGCCCTTGTTTCTTAATAAATTCCTCCCCCTACTGATAGAGCAAGGATTAGCGCTCAATCTCTACGCTTGGGATGGCAACCCACCGGGCTGTCAGTGAAAGCGTGAAAAGAACGGACATCAAGCGCAGTGGCGTATAGGAACGAACCGTCCCCAACGGCAAAAGCAAACTAATAGGAGCATACAACGATGTACAACGCGAAAGCTTACTCGGCTGCTAGTGCAACCTCACCGCTCGCTTCCGATACGATCAAGCGGCGCGATCTGACCGAAACCGATGTCCAAATCGAAATTCTCTTCTGCGGCATTTGCCATTCTGACCTGCACACAGTCCGGGACGAGTGGAGTGACTTCATGTCTACGGTCTATCCAGTTGTTCCTGGACATGAAATCGTCGGTCGGGTCACTCAAGTCGGCTCAGCAGTGACAAAGTTCAAGTCTGGCGATCTGGTGGGAGTTGGTTGCATGGTGGACTCGGACGGAACCTGCCCCCAGTGCAAAGAGGGCTTTGAGCAGTTCTGTCCAAATGTAACGCTCACCTACAACTCCCCAGATAAACATCTTGGCAACGTGACCTATGGCGGCTACTCCGATAGTGTCGTCGTCGATCAGCGCTTTGTGCTGCGCGTTCCTCCAAATCTCGACCTTGCAGGAGTCGCGCCCCTTCTCTGCGCTGGCATCACCACTTACTCGCCGCTACGCTATCACGGCGTAACGCAAGGCAAGAAAGTGGGTGTGGTGGGTCTTGGCGGATTGGGTCACATGGGCGTAAAGCTTGCTCATGCACTCGGAGCGCACGTTGTGGTCTTTACCACTTCACCCGACAAGAAAGAAGACGCGATCCGTCTCGGTGCGGATGAAGTGGTCGTTTCCCGCAACTCAGATGAGATGCAGAAACATGCGGGTAGCTTTGATTTCATCCTTGATACCGTCGCCGCCGTTCACGACATCAATGCCTATCTCAATCTGCTCAGTCGCGATGGCAACATTACCCTAGTTGGCGCTCCTCCAAAGCCTCTAGAGGTTGCAGCATTCAGTCTGATTATGGGTCGTCGTAATCTCTCTGGCTCGAACATTGGTGGGATTGCTGAAACCCAGGAAATGCTCGACTTCTGTGGAGAACACAATATTACTGCGGATGTTGAAGTCATTCCGATTCAGAAGATCAACGAAGCTTACGATCGCTTACTCAAATCCGATGTGAAATACCGTTTCTCGATCGATATGGCATCGCTCAAATCTGAATAACCGAGGAAACACCATGCAAACGTGCAAACCGGCCTAGAAGTGTCGGGCGTTGAGTGGGTGAGATGACAGACCCTCTCTTAATAACCCCATTTAAGAGGAGTGTGTCACCCTTTCATATGTGCCAATTTGTGTAGCCTCAATCACCGCTAACAACGGGACAGGAGATCCGATCTCCTGTATCACATTGCAAAATCTGCGCCTAGAGGAGAAGCGACCACTGGACTTCCTACAGGAACGTTTCCTCATCGAGCAGCCTGCATATTTGCACAACTTCGGCACCTAATTCTCACCTTTCTTCGGCAGGTGATTCTCACTCAACTTCGGCAGGTCTAACGATAGCGTAACGGAACCGAATGAAAATTGCAAGC
>NZ_JAMPLL010000072.1:0-7168 GCF_039962495.1 Leptolyngbya sp. AS-A5
AAGATTGGCGAGAAGTCGCTTGCTTGCAAACTGCTGCGTAAATTGAGCGAACCTAGCGATTGCGGGATAATTGTGCTCAATTTTGAACATCTCCGGTTAAGTTGACAATACCGGCTGATGATACTAATTCGGTGATGATGGTGATGACGACCTCTGAGTCTATCGGTTTGGGAATGTGCCGTTGAAAACCGGCGGCGATTGCTTGCTGGTGATCGAGTTCTCCGGCATAGGCCGTGAGAGCGATCGCCGGAATTTGTCCACCCTGTTCAAGGGGCAGGCTGCGAATCTGCCGCATCAGCATATAGCCATCCATCTCTGGCATCCCAACGTCGCTCACAAGAATGTTTGGCAAGGCTTGGGAGAACGCTTGCAGTGCTTCAATGCCAGAGGCGACGGCGGTGACGATTGCACCCGCTTGTTCTAGAACAAACGCCACGAACTCACGCGAATCAGCTTCATCATCGACGACGAGAATGTGAATACCACTTAAGTCCTCGGTGGCGCTGGACCGCGGCTTGATCGTGGGCAAGACGGCAAAGCGAGATGTTAGGGGAATTTGAACGGTAAACGTGGCTCCCGCTCCTTCCCCCAAACTTTCGACTGCGACTGTGCCTCCATGCAGTTCGACAATTTGCCGCACGATTGCCAGTCCTAAGCCCAAGCCGCCAAACTTGCGCGTGGTGGCTCCATCTTCTTGCCGGAAATGCTCAAAAACATAGGGCAGAAAATCGGACTTGATGCCTTTGCCAGTATCCCTCACTTGGATTTGAGCATGGTGCTCATCGGAAGCTAAGGCGACCGTAACGTGTCCTCCTTGAGGGGTGAATTTGACTGCGTTAGACAACAGATTCCATACCACTTGCTGCAACCGCCCAGCATCGCCCATCACCATGCCAACACCGGGTGAGAGCGTCGTGTCGATTTGAATCGTTTTCGCTTCTGCGGCTAAACGAACAGTTTCCAGCGCTTCAGAAATGACGGTGCTGAGATCAACTGGCAGCACATTCAAGCTGAGTTTGCCCTGCAAAATCCGAGAGATGTCGAGCAGATCGTCAATGAGTTGCACCTGAAGTTGGGCGTTACGCTCGATCGTCATTAGTGCCGTTGTGGTTCTTGCGGTATCCAGTTTTCCCTGCTGCAATAGCTTTGACCAGCCCAAGATTGGGTTAAGTGGCGAGCGCAACTCGTGGGACAGCACGGCAAGAAATTCATCTTTGATTCGGTTGGCGTTCTCGGCGGCTTCGCGGGCGATTTGTTCTTGCTGCAAGAGCTGTTCTCGTTCAGCTTCAGCGCGTTTGCGATTGGTAATGTTCGAGCAGAGGATGGTAATGCCCTCGGGACTTGGGTAAACGCGATTGTCAAACCAGACATCCCAGGTGTCGTAGTGGTACTCAAACTGAACCGGGACCTGTTCTCGCATGACCTGATGCAGACGATGGTAGTACTCTGTTCCAACCAGGTCGGGAAACAGCTCCCAAATGCGATGGCCTAAAATTTGGTCGCGCGGCCTTTGCATAGTGATCTCGGCCTGGGGGTTGAGATAGGCCACGCGCCAGTCGTGATTGAACAACAGAAAATCTTCGCGGATGCTGGCCAAAAGGTCGTATAGTTTACGTTCTGCAATTTCTGCCTGCTGGCGCAGGATTTGCTCCTGTTGTAAGAGCTGTTCTCGCTCGACGGCGGTTTGTTTGCGTTCAGTAAGGAGTTGTTCTCGTTCTACCTCAATGCGCTTTTGCTCAGTGATGTTGAGGACAGTGCCCACAAAGCGTTGTGGCTTATCAGCCGCATCAAAGTAAACCTGTCCTCGTGCCGCTACCCACCGTTCTACGCCATCCTGAAGGCCGATTGTGCGATATTCTGTGTCATATTTGCCGCTGCTAGCTGGATTTAGCGTCCATGCCATGATCTGCTCTAGTAGTTCGCGATCGTCGGGGTGCAGTCCAGCAAAAAAGACTTCAATACTGCTCTCGGCTTCAGGTGGTAAGCCAAACATGGCTTTACAGCCCTCATCCCAACGCAATTGATTGGTGAGCAGATTCCAGTCCCAGGTGCCTAGTTGGGCCGCTTCGATCGCCATGCGGAAGCGGTTTTCACTGTCGCGTAAGGCTGCTTCGGCATGGGCACGTTCGACTGCCGCCCAAGTGCGCTCTGCTACTTCTTCCGCCAGGGTCACTTCGACTGGTGTCCAGGTTCGCGATGGGGCTGAGTGGACGGCCAGCCCAGCGACGAACTCGTCCCCCTTGATCAGCGGTATGCCGATGTAGGCACCGATTTGAATCGCGGCGTAAGCGGCTCGCTGCTCTGAAGACAGATGGGGATCGGCTTGCACATCGGACGTGGACACGGTGCGACCCATGCGGTAGGCTGCGAGCAGCTTGGGTCCGAACGAATCAATCGGGTAGCTGCCAGCGAGTGCGTCGGCTCCGTTAACATAATCCCGCTGAACGACGTAATCTGCGCCGTTAACCTCGAAGTATGCCACGCGGTTCGCGCCGAGGTATTCGCCTAGCATACGGCTGGCTACAGCCTGGATCTCTATGGAGTCAGCAAGGGAGCGGAGCGCATCGGAGAGAGAGACACAAAACGCATTAAATGCCGCAGCTTGCCGCAAACTTTCTTCTGCCCGTTTGCGATCGCTAATGTCTTTGAAGATGATCGCCACTTTGTGCGCCTCTGGTTCACCGGTGCGACAAGCATAGACATCAAACCAACGATTCAAGGTTTGGGAGCTATTTTCAAAGCGCACAGATTCACCCGTTAGTGCCACTTGACCATAAATTTCAATCCAGTGTTCTTCCAGATTCAACTGACGTGCTGTTTGACCGACCGCTTGTCGCAATCCGGTTTGTTGCTCAAAAGCCGGATTGATTTCTAAAATGCGGTAGTCAATGGGCGTGTCCTGGTCATTCAGCAAGACTTCAACGACGCAAAAGCCTTCATCGATCGACTCAAACAGCGTCCGATAGCGTTCCTCCGATTGGCGCAGGGCTGTCTCGGTTTGCATCTGCTCGGTCACATTTCTGAAGTAAACGCTGATGCCATTGGGGGCAGGATAGGTGCGAACCTCGTACCAGCGATCGTGATCGGGGTAAAACGCCGTCAAGGATGCAGCCACACGATCGCGCATGGCGCTCCAGTAGGGCTGCGCCAACTCATTACCCCTCAGTCCTGGATACTCTTCCCACAAGTGCTTGCCAAGCAAGTCGCCAGGAGTGCGATCAAGCAGTATTTCAGCCGATCGATTAACGTGGGTAAATCGCCAGTTTTCATCCAGGGCAAAGAACGCCTCAGCGATGCTCTCCAGAATCTTGCGGCTCTGCTCCTCGCTTTGGCGCAGGGCTGCTTCAGCCCGTGCACGTTCGACGGTAGCCCATGTCTGCTCTGCGGTCTCCTCAACTCGTTTTACTTCGTCTTCCGTCCACTGGCGCGGGGTTGCCTGATGCACCGCCAGCAATGCGACGAATCGATTGTTCTTGATCAGCGGCACATCAATATGTGCGGCAATCTCAATCGATCGATACCTTGCCGTTTCGTCCGGTGTGTATTGAGGGTAGTTTGCCACATCGGGGACGATCGCCGTTCGCCCCGCTCGATGGTCGGCGGTCAAATTGCGTCCGAAGTCTTCCAGACGGTACAACCCGCTTAGTTCGGTCACACCGTTTGTGTAGTTTTTGTGAACGATGACTTCTTGATCGCCGGGTAAAACTTCGATATAAATGACGCGGCTTGCGCCTAAAGATTCACCCAGAATGCGGGCAGCGATCGCCTGAATATCATCGGCATCGGTCAGCGGACGCAGCGCCTTAGTAAGCCTGCCTCGAAAGGCAGCGGCTTGAGCCGCTTGATGGGCGGAGGCTGATCGGCAATCCTGCGGCTGATCAGCCTGCAGTTCTGGCGGTGCCTGTTCTGGCTGCTTTGCTCGATCAAGTTCGGTTAACAAGGTCTGCACAGCCGTTTTCAGGCTGTCTGACCAGGTTTCGATCTCGCCTAGGGGCGTTTGTGACCAATCGTGCGATCGTAGCAACGTTGCCAGCTCGCTATCGCCTGCAAATAAGTTTGTCGGATCAGCCCCTTCTACCGCATCCCTCACTCGCTCTGCCTCTCCAAAAAATACTGGGCCGAAAATGACGAAAATTTAAAGTAATTTTTGAAGCCGTTGCAATTTTCAACCATTTTAAACTTCAACTTACTAAATTGATGGTTAGTAATGCTAGTTGCACTGGCTCAACGACTCTTTACAAGCAGTCCAGTTTGACTTTTTTAGCATAGAATCTATTTTCTAGAAAATAGATTCTATGCTACTGGCGCTCTTCTACCAATCTCGCAATCTGGGACAGCTTACTTCGCAGCTCCTCAATGTCTCCTACTTCAGTCCAGTCAACTGGCATTGCTCGAAGCAGTTCAATTCCTGCCTGAATAAGAACTTGCTTTGGAAGTTTTCGTCCAGTGTTTCTTCGGTTAGCTTTCACTAGATCATCGAGCCAGTCATTGACTTCAGTGGTGACCTGAAGACCGATGGAATCTTTCTTAGAGGTTTCTATATCCTGCAAAAACTCAGATTTCTCTTTTTTATTTTCTAGATTCTTTTTTCTAGTTTCTATATTTTTAGATTCTTGCTTTTTCCTTGAAGTGCTTTTTGACGGTACATTTGTCTCACTATCCGTTGGAGTGATGGGCTCCGTTTTATCAAAGAGGCCCCCACCACCTCCTAAGGGATTAATTCCCATAGCGGGCTTTCTAGCAGGTTGTTTATTTGACACGGCTTAACATCTCCTCTGTGAATTTCTGGTACGCGATTGCTCCAGGTGTATCAGGAGCATGATCGAAAACGGACACTTGAAAACTAGGTGCTTCTCTCACCTTTACTGTTTCAGGGATGATTGTTTCAAAGAGGCGCTCACCGAAATGACTCTTAAGAGAGGAAAGAACATCTTTTGCGATGTTAAGCCGTTGATCGTAGCGAGTAGCAACGACTCCTAAAATTTCAATTGGATGCTCTAATCGCGTCTGAATAAGGTGAAGCATCCGTTCAATAACTGGAATGCCCAAAAGCCCTAAGTAGCTCATATCAACGGGAATGATGAGCTTTTGGGCTGACATGAGTGCATTAACAGAGAGCATTCCCACGTTTGGAGGGCAATCAATGAGAATAAAATCGTAGTGAGATGAAATTGTTTTTATTGCACGTCGAAGAAGTACTTCTCTTCCAGGCATTCCAGAGAGTGGAATTTCTGCTTCAGCAAGGAGAATGTTTGACGGGATAATGTCAACCCCTGAAGAGGTCTCTAGGATCGTGTCTTTAATTTCGATTTGCTCAAGGAGTACTTCATCGATTCGATGCTCGACATTCATGATATCGACTCCAAGAGCAGCTCCTGCGTGGCCTTGGGGGTCAATGTCAATAAGCAGTACACGCTTTTTGTGAAAGCGCACGAGGGCAACAGCAAGGTTATACGCTGTTGAAGTCTTTCCTACCCCGCCTTTAGCGTTAAATATGGCAATTGCGTGGGTTGGCACTTTTGGGAAACTCCTTTCAAAAAAAAGTTTATACGTCTTAGAACGCAAAGGTAATTCATAGAAACTAAATTCTACAACCTATTACTTCAAATATATAACCTATTTTCTATAAAATAGGTTATATATTCTGGTTTCTATTGGGAAGATGTGACAAGCATTTTCCCATACACCTTTGATATAGCAATGAAGAAATTTTGGTCGCTAAGGCTGGAAAGCGTATGAATAAAAGATTTTAACTGTTGGCTTGATTAGACGCTGAAGGGATAAAGCTGTGCCACTTTGGATTATATCTGGGACAGTTTCTTCAAAGATGTTGCCTCACATGCGTTCAGTAGGAATTTAATTGGCAAGTTTTACTATCCATTAAGTTATTTTTAGATTTGCTATTTTTCTGCACCTATCTTTAGTAATTAAGCTATTAATAAAACTATCAGAAAATCAAGCTACTAACCATCTACAACAGGTAGCTTTCTTTCTCATAATCTGGTCTTAACTACCCTTCACCAAATTTACGGCACCTCAGATCTGAGGCTAGTGATTCAAGAGTTTGTTGATTTGGTTTAAGTCATGAAAAGCCCTAAATTACTGCTTTCGGGTATGGCTTTAATTAGCCTGTTGTCCAGTATTTTTCTTGCTCAATCAAAACAAGCTAGAGCGGATCACGTTTGTAATGTGTTTTATTGCCATCAGTCAATTCCGGCTGGACCAGCCACTTACGGCATTGATGTCTCTAATAATTGCTATAAGCCAATCAGAGTAGCAATCATGACCTATTATCCTGGTAGCACTAGAGGCGGTGCAACTGGCAGTCAATCTGGAATTACAGAATTTAGACCAGGTAAATGGGTGCCTGAGGGTTGGTGGAATGTAGGATCGGGTAGAACTGCACGTATTAAAAATGGGATAAGCAATCGATCTTTCTACTACTATGCAGAGACGCAGGACAACACGTTAAATTGGTCAGGCAACGTGTATCAATCTCTCTACGGTAAAACACTTCCTTTTAGAAAAGTTGACGTGAGTTCCCTTCGCGACAGCCAACCACTGTCTTTAGTTTGCTAACAGCCATAGTCAAAGCAGTTAGAGTAAAGCAAAGGATATTTCTAGCTTCTTCATTTACTCCATAGGCATCAAAACTGGCTTGCCGACTCGATGTTTAAAGCGATCAACGAGAAGCGAATATAGTCGATGCAGAGAGAGGAGCATAAATTTCGAGCCGCTTTCGCACCTCCCGACACCTAGAAAAAGAGATTCTAGAAAACTACTAATTAAAATACATTTTTTAATTTTCTAGAATATAGATTCTAGTTTGTTAAATATTATCTCTGCTTCTGGTGGTGTAAGAGACGCTACCTTACGGGAGACGAAAGCAGAGGGCTTCTGTTGGAGAGCAGCTTTTATCGAAAGCGGAGATTCTTTGGCTTCTTGCTCTCTGTCGGCTAACGTTAGGTTGCAGTAAATGAGCGTAAACGCTTGGCAGAGTGCAGAGAATCTGCAAACAATTGTGCTTTTGTCTCTCGTAAGGTAGCACCTACAAGGGTATTGTCAACTTAACCGGAGATGTTCAAAATTGAGCACAATTATCCCGCAATCGCTAGGTTCGCTCAATTTACGCAGCAGTTTGCAAGCAAGCGACTTCTCGCCAATCTTG
>NZ_JAMPLL010000073.1:0-6470 GCF_039962495.1 Leptolyngbya sp. AS-A5
CCGATCTCGCCCTTGGATGTGGGGCATCTCATTTGTTGATTAGAAACACTTTCTCAGGGTAGCTCATCTGTACTTTCTCTTGAGTTTTCACACAGTCTGTAGAATGCAGAAGTTCATCCTTGAAAGCTTGCTTTGTCGTTAAGCTTGTGGCAGTTACGCAACGAGCGAATGCGAGTTTGAAAATATAACCGAACAGTGATTTACTTCAAGATTGGTCCAAGCGAGATTGCATCCTTAGAATTGTGACAGTTAAGCCACAGCAGACTAAAGCTGTCAATTCGTTTGCAAATGCTGTAACCATACCTCCAAATCAGAGAGCGTTTGAAAATCCAGTAGTGCTTCTGCCAGAGATTCGATTTGAGTCAGCGATAAGTTGGCAATCTCCAATGACAAGGATTCAGGCAACACTCCAAAACAACGATTTAATAGACGTAGAACCAACCCTCTCCCTTCTTCCTCGCGTCCATCTTCCTTCGCTTCCTGATAGAATCGTGTTTCTTGAAGGGTTGTAATTCCTAGCATTGCTTCCGCCTCCTGCCGATTTAGATTTGTGAATTTGTAAACCAGAATCGTCGTAATCATCTCAATTATGGCGTGGATTGCCTCTTGAGATGCTTCTCCCCGCGATCGCTCTAGCAGAGCCCTCGCTACTTCCGGCGTACCCGCTTCATCAACCGTTGTCAAAGCCATCAGCGCTACCCCTAGCGGCAACTGTTCAACCTCCCCCAACTCATCCAAGAACACTCGATGCACCTGATCGCTATTTAACTGTGATCGATAAGGGTGCGTTTCTGTTTGCTCAGTCGAGCGAGATGGGTAAATAATCACAGTCTGCCAGTCCGTGAAACGGCTCCGATTTCTGTAGAAATACAAAAACGACTCACCAAATAGTCGCTCATACAGCACCTCATCCCGCTGAAACTGAACTTCGCAGAAATAGACAACACCCGGCTCAGTATCTGGTGGTAAAAACACGCCGTCAATCTCAAATCTGGGTTCTTTCACTGCAACCGAGTCGAAGCGATACTGCCCAGCATTCGAGGGGAACTCTTCTAACAACTCAAACAGTAGCGTTGGAGCCTGTTGGAATAATTTATAGAAAATTGAATCACGACGCACTAGATCGACATCTCCGACCTGTTCATGTCTTTCTAAATCTTGGTTTTTAACCTTCTTCAATACACTGCTCTATCAAGGTCATAACTTCTGGCAGAATCCTTAAAAGCTGTTTCCCTTCCTGAGTTGTAGGTGGATCAGATTGAATCTGCTTAAGTTTGGCAAGAGTCTGCTTCAAAAGTACGACACGTGTCGTACTTTTTAGAGATGAACTTCTTATGGATATTGTGTCTTCTGACAAATACCGCTGAATTGTGCGAAGGTTCTTTCCCACAACGACAGCTAAAGCAGGCATTAGCGGCTTTTGTCCCTTTTTAGGGCGACCTTGGACCTCAACATAACCTGATGCTTTTAAGCGAGCTGCAATCTCTTTCACTTCAGTAGGGGTGTAGTCGCGACGCTGCTCATTTTCAGCGACCTCAATTTGTAGCGCCAGGTCAGGTTCCTGATCAGCGTCAATTGCTAGAGAGCGAATCGGAATTTGCTCATTTGGGAAGTGTCGGTGGTAAGCAATAGGCTGATGCGTTTTGAGATGAATGATTGCAGCAAGCCTATGCCCACCAGCTAAGAGTCGCTTCTGTTTATCTACAACAAGGGGTTCAATGAGACCCAAAACAGAGATAGATTCGGCAAGGGCTTCCACATGAACAGGATTAAGCGTGCGAGTGTTTTGCGATCTCGGCTGAATCTCGTCAAGTAGTAGTGTGCTGCCTTGAGAAAATGAATTAATTTGTTCTGGAGAGGAGGACAGGGGCTGTTTAGCTCGTGCAGCTGCAATAATTTTGTCTAAATCAGTCATTTCTTAGCTACCTTCCACAATTCTTTGCCAACGGCTTCGTACTCAAGCCAAGCTTCACCAGCTTTTGGGTCACGAATTTGGTTGACGGGAACACCTGCGTTCTCTGCTTTAAGGTAAGCGGAAAATCGTCGAATCATGGGTTTAAAGATAGGAAGCCCTGCTTTCTTGAGGGCTTGTTGAGCTTTCTCGCCTTCTCGACTAGGCTTGGGAGGGACAACAGTGAGCAGGATGCGATATCGATCTGTCGGTAAAGTCGTGAGCGTTCCAATCGTAGCTTCAAGAGCAAAAGTTGTTGGGGTACAAGGAATAACAAGGAGATTGGAGGTTTCGGCAAGGGCAGCGAGATCAGCATCAGTGGGACGCGCAGCGGTATCAATCACAAGGTGATCGTAGTCAGCAGGAATAGATTCACCATCACAAACGAGAAAAGGCACACTTTTGCCACCACGTTCAGCCCACTGAATGACAGAACGGTTTAAGTCTCCGTCAGCAAGCACAGTTTTACCTCGTTTGCTGGCAAGGTAAGTAGCAATATGGATAGCAGTCGTACTTTTGCCAACCCCACCTTTGAAAGATGCAATAGTAATAATCATGCCGATCATTTTAGCCTTTCAAGTGCAAGCGAAAATAAAAAGTACGACATGCGTACTTTTCACAGAATAACTGAGTAGATACAAACTTGGCGATCGTCCTTCAGTTGGCATCATCTTGTGTAAATCTAACAATCACTAATCGCAGATTATACTTTTTAACCTTCAATAAATCCGAGCATATAGCCCTATCAAAAAAGGGCTGTCTTTTCATCAATTTCAGCATTTAAGAAGAACCTTTGGTTTCCTTAGCTTTCGGGTTCTGCTAAGGAGTGACAAAAAGCCCTATCAAAAAAGGGTCTTTTCTCAATGGAGGCAGCGTTGCGAAAATATTAGAAAGGGCTGATGGGCATTGCATCAGTCCAACTAGACTCCTGCTCACTTGGCTGACCCACCGCATGCATTACCTTATGCAGCGCCTTTAGTAATTCCTGAGCGGTATAGGGTTTCGACAGAAATGCGCTGGCTCCTAGATGCATCGCTTCCTTCACGTTGTCACTCGAAGGAAGCCCACTCACCGCAACCACTTTGACGAGCGGATTCATTTTCTTAAGAATCTGGATTGCTGCGGGACCTGTCATGTTCGGCATCATCATGTCCATCAAAACAATGTCTACTTTGTCCTTATGTTGGGCATACGAAGCAAGCGCTTCGATGCCGTCATTAGCCGTTAAAACCTTGTATCCAGAAGTTTCTAGCGTCGTTTTTGTAATCTCACAAATGCTCCCTTCATCATCCACCACTAAAATTAACTCTCCATTGCCGAGGGGCTGTTCTATTTCTCGGATCGATTGAGTTTCCCTTCCTGCAATCGCTGGCAAGTGAACCTTAAATTGGGTGCCTTGTCCGACTTCGCTATAAACATTGATAAAGCCTCCGTGACTTCGGATAATGCTATTCACCGTGGACAGTCCAAGTCCTGTTCCTTTCCCCACCTCCTTCGTGGTGAAGAATGGATCAAAGATGTGATCGATGGCATCAGGCGAAATCCCGCTACCCGTATCCGCGACAGAAATGACTATATAAGGACCAACCTTGGCATCAAGATGCATGTGTGCATAGCTTTCGTCAATCCAGAGATTTTGAGCAGAAACACTTAAGCATCCTCCCGCGGGCATGGCATCCCGAGCATTAACACACAGATTCATCAGCACTTGATGCAGTTGTGTTGTGTCAGCAGAAACAACCTGAAGGTCAGTGTCAATCTGAGTTGAGACTTCAATTGACTTGGGAAACGTTCCGTCAATAATCTGCTTTATTTCCGCAATCACGTATCGCACTTGAAGTGCTCTGCGTTTGCTCTCGGCTCCCCGTGCAAACGATAGGATTTGGTTGATGAGCGCTGCTCCCCGTTTCGTATTCGTTTCCTGTATCTTCAGGAACTGCCGCGTCGACTCATCTGCATCCGTGAGTTTGAGCTGAAGCAACTGGGAGACCGCAAGGATGGGGGTCAAAATGTTGTTGAGGTCATGAGCAATTCCGCCTGCTAGTGTCCCCAAGCTCTCTAGCCGCTGGGCGTGAAGAAACTGCCGCTCAAGTTGTTTCTTCTGAGTAATGTCTGTATTGATAACCAAGATCGATTTCAGTTGATCAGCTTCAAACATGGCGGTCCAGCAACTCTCAACCAAAATCTCTTTGCCGTCTTTGGTCAATTGGTGCAATTCTCCCTGCCACTTGCCGGCTTCAAGCACAGTCTTTTGAATTTTCTCGAGTGTAGGCGCAACTTTTTGACACAGCAGATCGTTGGCACGAAGGCTTGACGCTTCAGCTTTCAGCCAACCGTAAAGTTGTTCAGCGCCCCGATTCCAGAAGAGGATTTGATAATTTGAATCTAAAACCCAAATGGCATCGGTTGTGACATCAAGCAGCGCGGCTTGCTCCCGAATTTTCTCTTCGGAGCGCTGACGTTCCATCAGTTCGGTCTGCACTTGTTGGTGCAGTTGGGCTTGCTGAATGGCGATCGCTAGCTGGGTGGATAGTTGCTTGAGCAGCTCTAGTTCGATCGATTGCCAGGGTCGAACTTGGGTGCAGTCATTTGCCACAAGCAGTCCCCAGAGTTGCTCGTCTTGCACAATCGGCACAACTAAGTTCGCCCGGATTTGGAGGCAGTCTAACAACTCAAGATGACATTGGGAGAGATTTCCAGCGCGAATATCAGAAACTGCGTGAATTCGTCCCTGCTGATAAAGTGCTCGATTGCCAGGTTGGATAAAGAAGGAGTCCATCACTCTCCTTCCCTGGATCGGTAAACACCCTGGAACAACGGCTTCGACGGTGACCTCACCGCTCCAATCCGATGCAAAACGATAAATAAACACGCGATCCACCTGAAGAAACTGCTGAACCTCTGTGACAGCCGTTCTTAAGATCTCCTTCAAATCCAACGATCCACGAATGCGCTGAGCAATTTCGGTCATTACCCGCTCGCGATCGACCTGTTGACGCAGGATTTTCTCTCGCCATTGCTGCTTCGCCAGTTCAGCAAGTTGCTCCGCTCGACTTTGGCGTTCCAGCTTGACTCTCTCTTGGTAGTTTCCAAAGAAGTTAGCCAAATTGGGTTCCTCTTCGAGTAACACATTCAAGTTGCTCTGCACGCGCTGATCGGCTTCATAAACAACTTCAGGATGGAGCTCCATCCAGGCATGACACGCTTTAACATAAGCAATAAAGGCAAGCAAATGCTTGTAATTCACAACGCCTAGAAACTGCTGTAGAGTATCGCGGTAAGTCTTCGCCTGTTCGCTCTCCAAGGCAATAAAAATTGCCACCTGAAGCAGACTAGCTTCAGCCGAAGGGGTTAAGTTAGACCAATCCTCCAAGGGACGGGGTTGCGTTGCCAACTTTTCGAGATGCTCGTCGAGTGCTGCGAGCACAGGCGGTGGAGAGTCAAGTAGTGCGAGAACCTCTCGTGCCGACAGTCCCAGAGGGCGTAGGGTACAGCTGTGACAAATCATGCAGTAAGGAACGACACAAAAGCGCGAAAGGTAGGCAGAAAGTTTCTCCTTAAATAAGGCTGGCAGAGGATTATGAATATAGGCAGCGAGCGTCTGCTGCCAAAGGTTCTCCAATACTTGGGGAGAGGGTTCTGCAGGTTCGAAAAAGGGAGGGATAAATCCAAGTGTTGCCTCAATTTCTGCCTTAATCTGTTGGCTGGATCGACCCATATAAATATCTGTTTTTGGTGAAGAGACTGTAGCGATAGAGTGTGACATGAGGTTTTCAGGGGGCATTTATTTGTGGCGGTATCAATCAAGTTCTGCTCGGAATACTGCAATTAAACTACAAAGCCACTGAGGCTACTCCATGACGCGGGTTTTAGAAGCGAAAACCAACTATGGCTACCCGTATCTTTGCTGCGAGAATAAACCAAGTGCTACAGATATCAAGTGCTACAGATATATTGGGAAGTAATGCAAAATCCCAGCCTATGTCTCACGCCTATGTCTTATGGTAGAGGCTAGTGATAGCGTTGGCCAGTCTTTCTGAGAAGAAAGGTGAACTTCTTAATGATTATTTATTTTCGTCCTTTACTGTTTTGTCAGAATAATTCCGGGCAGGCATAAATCGCTTTTAGTATAGTGAAATCATCAGGATAAGCTGCTTACTCAGCATTAAGACTTGCACTCGCTCAAATCGTCGCATGACACTCGTACCTTTGCTGGCCAGCTCTAATCAATGGGAAAGATAGCTAGTGTACAGTGACTCATTAAATGACATCGGGACAAGTTCGCGTCATCCAGCCAGTCTGAGCGCTGTACACTTCAAGGATTGAAAAACTCTTCGGAATTAGTGCTTAACGGAACGCGAACGAGATACTTCGTTTGTCACTAAAAAGTATTTGCGACACAATCTTTTTTGTGCCCTATCCGTAAACGAGCCTTTTTTGATAGCAGCAATAAGCGCTGCCTGTACCCAGTTACTATGCGTTTACAGTTCCAACTCATAAATCTGGGCAATCTCCTCGG
>NZ_JAMPLL010000074.1:0-5725 GCF_039962495.1 Leptolyngbya sp. AS-A5
TGACTTCAATGCCGCGATACAGCATCATTTTCTCAATGTCCCGGTAGCTCAACGGAAAGGTGTAATACAGCCAAACGCAGTAGCTAATAATTTCACCAGGGAAGCGATGACGGGAGTACATGGGCAAGCAGTCGTTCTTAAAGTTGAACTAGTACGATTATTCTACGTTCCGGTTAACCTGACAATACGGACACAATTAAGCTGGACTCATCACACCCTGCTTATCTCTCGGTGTAAAACCGAGGATGAGCGCCTCTTTTATCTTCAGCTTGCCGCTACCGAGCACTACAGCACCCGTGAACTTGATCGACAAATCAACAGCGGCATCTTTGAGCGCACTCGCCTTGCCGATCCGAAACTTCCACAGATGAGTCACCCTAAACCTCTCACTGGTGTCTTTCGCGATAGCTACATCTTGGACTTCCTCAATCTAGCGTCCAATCACTCTGAGAATGATTTGAAAACAGGCCTGGTGAGCTGTCTTAGAGATTTCATTCTTGAACTTGGACGAGACTTTACCTTTTTAGGTCAAGAATACCGTTTACAAGTTGGAAACAGTGACTTTACCATCGATCTGCTTTTCTTTCACCGAGAGTTGCAGAGCCTTGTTGCCTTTGAACTAAAAGTTGATAAGTTTCAGCCTCACTACCTTGGGCAGCTTGAATTTTATTTAGAAGCGCTTGATCGAGATATCAAAAAGCCTCATGAAAATCCCAGTATTGGTGTTTTACTGTGTCGTGACAAAGATGATGAAGTTGTTGAGTATGCGCTTAGTCGATCAATTAGCCCTACTGTTGTCGCTGAATACGAGATTCGATTGATTCCAAAGGAAGTGCTGCGAAGAAAACTCAATGAGTTTTATGAATTACTAGCGAGTAAGGAGGAGCCATGAACGATCGCCCTTCCTCTTTAGTCTCTTCACCGTCCTTTGTTCTCCCTGCTGTGATTGCTCAAGCAGGTGAGAAAACCTCACAACGCTTTGTTGAATTCTTCCTTGTCAGTATCCGCAACAAAAACACTCGCACCGCTTGAGCATAAGCGGTGCGGCAATTTCTTCACTGGTGCGAAGAACGAGACATTGAGTTTTCAGCAATTAGTGCGATCGTCATTTCTGCCTATATCGAGAGCCATCCTTTCTCAGCTCCTACAGTGAATCAGCACCTTGCAGCTATTCGCTCTCTTTTTCAGTGGCTTGTTGATGGCAAGATTTTAGATAGAAATCCCGCAGCAGAAGTCAAAGGGATTAAACATCGCGTAAAAACGGGCAAAACTCCTGTGCTCTCTGATGAAGAGATGAAGCAGCTTTTAGGAGGAATTGATACTTCGCATGTAGTAGGACTCAGAGATCGCGCGTTAATCGCCACAATGTTTTATAGCTTTGCTCGAATTAGTGCAGTCATTGGTATGTCAGTTGAAGACTATTTTACCAAAGGGCGACGCACGTGGATTCGCCTTCACGAGAAAGGAGGTAAATATCATGAAGTTCCTGTACATCATACAGCGGAACAGTATTTAGATGAGTATCTCAATGTTGCTGATATCACTCAAGAGAAGAAGTCTCCCCTCTTTCGTACAACAGTAGGAAGAACACGAAAACTTACAGAACGTAGATTAGAAAGGCGAGAAGCATGGGCCATGATTAAGCGCCGTGCAGAAGATACAGGCGTGAATACTGACGCATGTAATCACACATTTCGAGCAAGTGGCATTACCAACTACTTAAGAAATGGAGGAAGTCGCGATAATGCCCAGAAAATTGCAGCTCATAGCGATGTTCGCACAACGGCACTCTACGATCGCAGAGATGAAAGTATTAGTCTTGATGAGATTGAGCGAATTCGGCTTTGATAAATAGAATCTATTTTCTAGAAAATAGATTCTATTTATCTCGACAAGAAACTTCTTCGACTGCAATAAGCCCTCATCTTTGTCTCTAGATTTCACCTGTGTTTAGGTTTTCCGCAGGTTTGCGTAGCCTCGATCTCTCTTCATCGGATGAGCAGTTGCCGCTAGGCTTAGAAACTTCTCGCAGAACTTTCCGCTAAGACTGAGCGAAGGTCATAGCGATCTAGGTTCATCACCTTATCCCACGCCGCCACAAAGTCATTCACAAATTTCTGCTGTGAGTCTTCAGCTCCATAGACTTCTGCGAGGGCCCGTAGCTGAGAGTTTGAGCCGAAGATGAGGTCAACACGGGTAGCAGTCCACTTCAGGTCGCCCGTCTTGCGATCTCTCCCCTCAAACACATACTCTGCTTCAGAGGTTGCCTTCCACGTCATGCCCAGGTCGAGCAGGTTCACAAAGAAGTCATTGGTCAACGCCTCTGGCCGATGGGTGAAGACGCCGTGTTTAGACCCTCCAAAGTTTGCGCCCAGGACGCGCAGTCCGCCCAAGAGAGCCGTCATCTGCGGGGCGGTCAGGGACAGCAATTGTGCCCGATCGACCAGCAACTCCTCAAGCGATTCGCTGTGTTTGCCGCTGGTGTAGTTGCGGAACCCGTCCGCGCTCGGTTCGAGCACGGCGAAGGACTCAACATCCGTTTTCTTCTGCAATGCATCCGTACGTCCCGGTTTGAAGGGAACTGTCACGTCGTGACCCGCGTTCTTTGCCGCTTGCTCAATGCCTGTGCAGCCGCCCAGAACAATCAAGTCAGCGATCGAAACCCGCTTTCCGCCAGACTGCGAACTGTTAAACTCCTGTTGGATTCCCTCTAGGGTTTGCAGCACCGTTGCCAACTGCTCTGGCTGGTTGACTTCCCAATCCTTCTGCGGCGCAAGACGAATGCGTGCTCCGTTTGCGCCACCGCGCATATCAGAGCAGCGGAACGTGGACGCTGACGCCCAAGCGGTCGAAACCAATTGGGAGACAGACAGTCCCGAAGCGAGGATCTGGGCCTTAAGGGCGGCGATATCCTGCTCATCAATCAATTCATGATCGACTGCGGGGATTGGATCTTGCCACACGAACTCTTCGGCTGGAACCTCGGGTCCGAGATAGCGCGATCGAGGGCCCATGTCACGGTGCGTTAGCTTGAACCACGCCTTGGCAAATTGATCTGCGAACTCATCTGGGTTGTCGCGATAACGCTGCGCAATCTGGTTGTAGATGGGGTCCATCTTCATCGCCATGTCTGCTGTAGTCATCATCGGGGCGTGCCGTCTGGACGGATCATGTGCGTCGGGCACGGTACCCGCGCCAGCGTCGCCTTTGGGCTTCCATTGCCACGCACCAGCGGGACTCTTCGTTAGCTCCCAGTCATATTTGAACAGGGTTTCGAGATAGCTGTTGTCCCACTGCGTGGGTGTGGGAGTCCATGCGCCTTCGATCCCGCTGGTGATCGCATCGACGCCGACTCCCGTGTTGAAAGCGTTCTTCCAGCCGAGGCCCTGATCCATGACGGTGGCACCCCCAGGATCAGCACCGACGTGTGTCGCTTCGCCCGCACCGTGACATTTGCCAAAGGTATGCCCACCAGCGGTGAGTGCGACGGTCTCCTCGTCGTTCATCGCCATCCGACTAAAAGTCTCGCGAATATCGCGCCCTGAACCGATCGGATCAGGCTCGCCATCTGGCCCTTCTGGGTTCACGTAGATTAGACCCATCTGGACGGCAGCGAGGGGATTCAGCAGCACGCGATCGTCTTCGTAACGCTCATTGCCGAGCCAGGCTTTCTCAGAGCCCCAATAGATGTCTTCCTCAGGTGCCCAGACGTCCACACGCCCGCCAGCAAAGCCGATTGTCTTGAAGCCCATCGACTCGAGCGCACAGTTGCCTGCGAAGACCATCAGATCAGCCCACGAGATCTTCTTGCCGTATTTCTGCTTGATGGGCCACAGCAACATGCGCGCCTTGTCCAGGTTGGCATTGTCGGGCCAACTGTTAAGGGGCTCAAACCGCTGGCTACCCGAGCCCGCGCCGCCGCGACCATCGCCCATTCGATACGTACCGGCGCTGTGCCACGCCATTCGGATGAAGAGCGGCCCATAATGACCGTAGTCCGCTGGCCACCAGTCCTGGGAGGTGGTCATCAGCTCATAGATATCCGCCCTGAGCTCAGCTAAATCGAGGCTCTTGAACTCCTCAGCGTAGTTAAACTCCTCACCCATAGGGTTGGACTGAGGGGTGTGCTGGTGGAGGATGTTTAGATGCAAATAATTCGGCCACCAGTCTCGGTTCGCCGGTCTATGACGAGGCTGATGCTTTTGACCTCCGCCTGAAAACGGGCATCCGCTTTCGCTGCTCATAATATCTCCTGTCTTTGGAAAAACGCTAATCTACGGTTGCAAATCAGAGCGACTGAGAAAGCAACTTGAATAACCGTGAAATAGCCATGGGTTTAATCATAATCGGTATGAGTTCGCTTTAGAAGAATTCTTAAGCTATTGTAATTAAGTGCAATTTCTGAATCTCCCGTAGCGAGATCGTCATTTCCGCCTACATTGAGAGCCATCCTTTCTCAGCTCCTATAGAACGCATTTGAGGTCTTATTTATAGATCACAGAGATGAGAGCATTAGCCTTGATGAAATTGAGCGAATTCGGCTCTAAGTCGTCTAAAGAAAAGTTAGTAGAGGGATGGAGTTGCAAGTTGGTAAAGACATTGGGCAAAGTAATAATGAGGTGAACTCCGATTTTTTGTTTTTAGGCATTTCTCGGCGGGCTTCATCATCTTAAACTGAGTGAGGGTTTGATCTGCTTTGCACTTAGACGATCTTGCTGAGGCCTAGGGATTTTTTAGCTCTCCCTCTAGCTCATAAAGCAATTTACATTCTGCTTTCGGATAGCGATTGGACATTGACAGTAGTGGTGCCTTGCAGATGATCTTGGCTTCTTACTGATTGTTCTATAAGAGCTTTATTTCTAATTAGTAGCTCTTTTCTTGGAATCACTTGTTTCTACTTTTCTTCCTTGAATAAATGCAGTGACTAACCCTACAACAGTTGTTCCTCCAATAACAGAAGCAGCCGTTGACTCCCCTAGATAGCCCAAGAATGCAGCAGTACAAAGGCCTCCCAATCCAATCAATAGCCCAAATACTTGACCTATAAAGACTTCTCTTGACTTGGCTTTTAGAGAATTGTGAGAGATTTGAATTCTGAATTGATTATTAGCTTCAGCCATCATCATGATTCTTTCTGCAAATCCTTGTTTTACCTCTTCATAGCGCTGAAGGGTATTGGGGTCAGGTAGAGGTCCTTGATGATGCTGTATGCCAATGAGAGTCTTAGCTTCCTTGGATGGGCTGCTCGCTGAGGTAGCGGGCGATTTCGGCTTCTTTGTTACAGAGGTATTCTTGAAGTGGAACCAAAAAACTGGACAGGCAAATAAGCTACACCCATCCCACCCATGATAGGAGTAGGTTATGAGCCAAAACAAACGCAAACAACACAGCGCCCAGTTTAAAGCGAAAGTCGCGCTCGAAGCGATTAAGGGCGAAAAGACAATAGCCGAGATTGGGAGTCATTACAGTGTGCATCCGACGATGATTCACAACTGGAAGCGCCAGCTTTTAGACGGAGCCAGTGAGTTGTTTGAGCCGTATTGTCAGGTTAACCGGAACGTAGAATAATCGTACTAGTTCAACTTTAAGAACGACTGCTTGCCCATGTACTCCCGTCATCGCTTCCCTGGTGAAATTATTAGCTACTGCGTTTGGCTGTATTACACCTTTCCGTTGAGCTACCGGGACATTGAGAAAATGATGCTGTATCGCGGCATTGAAGTCA
>NZ_JAMPLL010000075.1:0-5532 GCF_039962495.1 Leptolyngbya sp. AS-A5
CTGCGGGTTTTGAGCAGCGGCAGATATGGATTTATCTTGCTGTTATCGCTGGATTGGGAATTGGTTTAGGCGAGGTGTTCGACCTTGTATTCCTTCCGAGCATGCGGTACTGAAGAAGCTCAAATTATTGGAGCTGCGATCGCCAAAGCAGAAAAACCGCCCCAACATTGGGGACGGCAGCCCGTTCAAGTACGATCGACAAATCCGATCTGGGAACCCTGAGCCTGACCCTTATTCCCAGTGGCGATGGAAGAGATCGATCTTATTAATGAACTCTGAACCCGTGCTCTCGCCCATGGCGATCGCGGCATGGCTGATTCGGGCGCTCATACTTAGGCTAGTGGCTTGGGGATTTCTCGCAGAGCGGCGCAATTCGGAAAGAAGATATACAACAAGTTAAGAGTTTGGCTGCGTCAGTCTCAGCAGTACTCTGACGTTTTTATCTTGAGGCTATTACTTTGTCAATTTTCTCTTTCAATCGATAGACGTACTCAAGAGCTCAGCTAGGTCACACTACCCGATAAAACCTATTAACGTTAGTGTAGTCAGTCAAAGCCTCTCACTAGAGCGCTTCAATCATGAGCCATAACGTCAATCGTCGGATTGGGCTAGAGCAAGAGTTTTTTATTGTCGACGCAGAAGGGATAATTGTTGATCGCGCCGATGAGCTATTACAGGGTTGCTATGATCTCGCTCAAAGGCAGGGACGCAACCCGAACAACTTTGCGCCAGAGTTTGTCAAAAGCATGGTTGAACTTAACACTGATCCTGCAAACAGTGTGTCAGGGCTTGCTGACCAATACCTGCGCAATCTACAAGTTCTGCTGATGGCGGCAAAACAATTGGAGCTGCGGCTTTATCCGCTTTCACAATATCCACTGCACCTGTCCCCCACGATTCGCGATGAGCCAAACTATCACATTCAGGCACGGACTGTGGGATATGATCGCTTTCTCGATGCAGGTCGCTGCCTTGGCACCCATCTGCACCTTGAGTTACCCCAAGGAGCGATCGATCCTCGAATTGGAGTGTCTTACCAAGTTTCACCTGAAGCACGGGCTGAGGTTGTGAATCTGTACAACTTAGCGATTGCATTGGACCCAGCGATTATTGCGCTGTCTCGCGCTTGCCCGTTTTATGAAGGTAAAGTGTTTGGGTTAGCGGCACGCACCGTTCACTATCGCGGCAATCAAACCTTTGGATGGGAAGGGGTTTACACTCACTTACCGGAAGTTGGAGCGCTGCGTCCCTATGCAGACAGTGTTGAGCAACTTGTGGAGCAACAATTTGAGCGCTATTATGCTTGGCTTGCTGCAATGGAGCGTGCCTCAGTTGAACGGGCGCAATTTCTCGATGCCGGGGGTAGCTTACTCAAATCGGCATGGAATCCGGTGCGATTGAATGGACACGGCACGATTGAACTGCGCCAAACCGATGGTAACTATCCTCAGGTCATTTTGGCGATCGCAGCTTTGGTGTATCACGCTGCTGATCATGTGCGGCGTGAAAATCTTACAGTCCGTCCAACCGCCGGTGCACATACCTTTGAAGTTAAAGACCAGCAGCTTGTGGTTCCAGATTTCGCGTATCTCAATGGCACATTGTTGTATGCCGCTGCAACTGAAGGTGTGACGCACGCGGCCGTCAAACGATATCTCGATTCCTTACTGGAATTTGCAATTGTGGATCAAGCTGGAGCGGCTGCTCTCAAACAGCTCCAGACCACGATTCGGACTGCTGATCTCGAACACCCTTATCCAACAACTGAAGCGAAGATTTTGCAGCAGTGTGCTCCTGCTACGGCTGAAATAACAAAGGACACTGGATTAGCATTGGTGCGAGCCGCCTGCGATGAGCTAGAGACACAGGTAGAATCTTTCCTGAATCAACCTGAGTTCACGCTACCAACAGGGGGTAATTCTGGTGAATAAGGCAGCGCCCAATCTGCATCCCAAAATCGAGTCATCACATCCTTGGATTTGGACGATCGGCAATCAACCCTTGGTTGCGGCAGCAATTCACGATGGACATGCGGTGCGTGAAGAAGTGGCAGCGCATTTAGCCTTAGATTGGAGCGATCGTAAACGAGAAGAAGATCCCTTCACTGCCCAATGGACGCGCCTTGCTCAGACTCGACTCATTGTGCAGCATTCTCGGTTTGAGGTCGATTTGAATCGTCCACGTGAAAAAGCAATCTATCGACATCCGCAAGATGCGTGGGGGCTCCAAGTTTGGAATCAACCCTTACCTGAGGCATTGATTGCACGATCGCTGACGCAATATGATGCCTTTTACGCTGAGTTAGCACAGGTGTGCCGCTATCTTGAGCAGCGGTTTGGGCGCTTTGTGATTTTGGATTTGCATACCTACAATCACTATCGAGATGGCACAGCTGCCCCCCTGAGCGGTAATCCTGAGATTAATCTCGGCACGAAAACGCTTGATCGTGCTTATTGGTCTCCCATCCTCGATCGCGTTCTAGTTGAGTTGCGGCAATTCGACTTTCTAGGACGACAACTAGACGTGCGTGAGAACGTGAAATTCGGCGGCGGGCAGTTTGCGCGATGGATTCACCAGCACTTTCCGCGCTCAGCTTGTGTCATATCGATCGAGGTGAAGAAGTTTTTTATGAACGAATGGACACACCAACCTGATTTGATGCAACTGGATGCAGTTTACCAAGCGCTCCAATCAATCGTTCCTGGCATCTTAGAAGCGCTGCGGCAGATGAATTTAAGACAACCTGCACCAATTGAATCAGGTCAACGCTTTTACTGAGATCTACTAGCGTGCTCGTGTCCACCGGATTAATCTGCTATTTTTAGCATCCAGTACACGTCTGATTAGCTGATGGAAAATGGCGTTGTTGTATGAATGAGGGATTGCGGAACGGCAAGAGATGGTAAGTTTCAATTACCACACCAAAACTTGCCATGAAGTCTCAATACCACATCCGCAACTGGTCTGAGTATAACGCTGGTCTGAAACAACGGGGAAGCCTCAGCCTCTGGATTGATGAGACTGTCCTGGCGCAATGGATTGCCGAGCTTGAGTGGACAACGTGGAGCTCCGGTGTTCTACAGTGACCTTGCGATAGCGACAATGGCAACGGTAAAAGCGGTTTATGGATTGGCAGGGCGACAATGCGAAGGCTTCTTCGATTCCATCTTTACCCTGCTGGGATTTGAATTTCCCGTGCCTGACCACCGTACGATATCACGTCGCATCGGTAAACTTTCGATAGCGTTGCCTGCCTTTCCTGCAACCGGGACGCGTCATGTAGTCGTCGATTCCACTGGGGTCAAGGTCTATGGCGAAGGCGGGTGGAAGACCCGGCAACATGGAGTCAGCAAACGCTGCACTTGGCGGAAATTGCATTTGGGAGTGGATGAAGCCACAGGCGAAATCCTGTCAGCAGTGGCGACCTCGAATGCGGTTCACGATAGCGAAATCTTGGATGACCTGCTGAACCAGATTGACGAAGACATCGAACAAGTGACCACTGATGGCACGTATGACCATCGGCATTGCTACGATGAGATTACCAAACGCGGGGCAAAGCCTGTGATTCCACAGCGCAAGGATGCGGTGATATGGCAACACGGCAATCGCAAAGCTTCGTCCCATCCCAGAGATGAGAATTTGCGATACATCCGTAAGCATGGACGCAAAAAATGGAAGCGCGATTCCGCTTATCAGTGTCGCTCAATTGCCGAAACCGCGATGTTTCGCTTCAAGGCGATCTTTAGTGGCACTCTCCGTTCACGTCGATGCGACAATCAAACCGCAGAGTTATTGATTAAATGTGCCGCGCTCACCAGCTTCGCTTCCCGAAGGGTTCGCGCAAAACGACTCCGGCTATTTTCGAGTTCGATACCTTGAAGCTGGAGAAATGCACCAGGCTGATGTCTCACCCGATCAATTTCTTCCCCTAGAACGTGCGCGGGTGAGGGTGAGAAACAATCAGACGGACATTATTCATGATGCGATCGCTCGATTGGAGATAGAACGGGACCGACTCAAAGCAGAGGGGACGATTGCACCAGAGCATTGCTGGATTGAAACCGGGAAGGTGAAGGGTCGCAAGTTTCGCCAAGCTTGGTGGCGCAGTGAGCAGGCGATGTTCGAGTCAAAACGTTCTAGGGGAAAGAAGGTGAAATCTTACTATATCGGTGAGGAGGGTAGCCCGAAGCATCAGGAGGCGAAGCGGCAGAAGTATCGGCGCGATCGGTTGAAGGAAATCGATCGACATTTGGAGATGCTAATGAGATGTGATAGTTTTCAGTGAGTATTTGCTTGTAAATGAAATGGCACAGTGAGCCGGAAAGTGTAGAGTCTATCGTGTGTTAGTAGTTTCTCGATGGTTAAGGGAAAGAGTGCTAGCTGGATACGAAGCGGTTACAAAATTATTCCGAGCGTCCCGACTTTGCTCCTGCTTGTTTCAGTAGTTGAATCGTTTGCGGGTTCGTAGCTAAATCGATCGCAGTGTTTCCAGCCTGATTTTTGACATTCACGTTAGCACCCAATTTAATCATGTGTTGAACATAGGTTGGATTATCAAGAACTGTCATCAATGGCGTATTGCCCATATCCCCTTGTACGTTCGGGTCAATTCCTAAACGAATCAAATCGCTGCCATCTGTAAAAAATCCGTAGCGATAATAGCGGCGAGTGAGGGTGAGCATTAAACCACGAGCTTTCGGTAGATCCCCGCTTTGAGATGCAATTTTCAGAGGCGCGAGAATTGTTCCATAGGTGTCGATGCGTCCAAAGGACTGTCCGACTGGGATCAGGAGGGCAGAAAGAATCGCGATCGGGAGGAGTCCTCTCATCCCGACTTTGCGGCAAGCATAATAGCTTAATGTCGGGGGAGCTGTCGTAAGAATTTCGAACGTAGACAAGGTAAGGAGGCTTGATCGACCTAGAAGCAGCCAAAGGGCGAGGTGTCCCATCCAAACGCTTTGCCCTAACATCCAGATCGCCAAGCTTTGAATTGTAAGAAACCAGAATAAGGGAAAGAGGACTAACCAGCCGAGTGTTGAGACTGCCCACAATGTAAGGTTCTGCCAAGGTTGACGAGCAGTTTGGGTTGGCTTCGGAGCAGCAGACTTGAGAGATTTCATCGTTGGTGTTCTAGAGGGGACTTGTTCAGCCTACTCAAGCATTGAAAAAAGCCCTAAAGTCTCGTGTCAGTTCTAGAATTGACAATCGACCATCTCTGTATTAACAAAGCAAAATGCAGAGTTGGAAGACTGACGACCTCAACGAATTAACAGAGAGTAATGTCTAAATTCCTCGGTCACTATCGAACTGGGATGGCGAAATACGATCGTTGTCACCCGCCAACAAGTCGATCGCAGTGGTCGGCATTCCGGGCAGAACTGGAGAAGTTCATCACAGAGCCGAGTTTCGAGGAAGCCTCAGATGTGTTGCACTCTTCTGGTCGGCTGGTCTGGAAGGTGACGGACATTCCGCTTCAGTGGTTGGCTTATCCGACTGTGAGGAAGCATGGAGAGCGATTTGCGGAGACGG
>NZ_JAMPLL010000076.1:0-5342 GCF_039962495.1 Leptolyngbya sp. AS-A5
CCGTCTCCGCAAATCGCTCTCCATGCTTCCTCACAGTCGGATAAGCCAACCACTGAAGCGGAATGTCCGTCACCTTCCAGACCAGCCGACCAGAAGAGTGCAACACATCTGAGACTTCCTCGAAACTCGGATGTGTTGCACTCTTCTAGTTCTGCCTGGAATGCTGACCATTGCGAGCGTTCCTGAAAAATAGCCGCATCGAAAATAGCCTTGCGTCCCCGCTTCGGAGTCTTTCTGCCGCGTGGATTTGCAGGAATGTTGGGAATCATGCTGCGATTGAAGATGGCTCTCCGGTTGGCTCGGCTATCGTAAACGCCATCGAGAGAGACGAGCGTCGGTTTAGGTCAAGCCCGGCCATTTGAGCGATGCGGGTGACTTTCGGCAGGGCGGTCTGCAACAGTGGAAACTCATTCCGATTGCCAGGAGCTGAAACAAACGGGGCAATCACATTGCAGTTGCTTTCTGTGACCGCAACTGCAATGTGCCCTTTGAGATGCTTGTGTCCGCTAAATCCGAGATTGTCTCCGCCTTCCTTCGTTGCGGTTGTTCCGTCGCCATGGATTACGCTGATATCCAGCAACGCTTGCTGGTGAAGGAGTCCTACCGTCCCGCAAAAATGGCATCGAAACATCCTTGAGCTTCATAGTGCCGAAAGGCAGCATAGACACGAGTGTAATGAATTTCTGGTTGCCCTTCCTTGTCCTGCTTGATCGGCAGTTCTTTCCACTGGCAGCCGAGGTACAAGAGCTTCAAAATGTAGTTGAAGATTGTGTGCAAAGAGAGCTTTAGCTGAGGACCACGGCTGCCGAGGTGCAGGTGGGGCAAGACAAATTCTTCAAACTGTTCTAACGTCAAATGTGTGGGAATTGATTGCCACCGTTGTATTTGGGGCATTCTTGATCCTGCCGACGGTTCAACTAGAAAGACTTGAGCCATTTTAGTCAGAAACGATAACAGTCCAGGCATACAGGAGCTTTCAGACAATTTCGCTCACGCAGGAAAACCCGCAATCAGTTGAAGATTAAAGAATCGAGATTTAAACGTTCATGCCGAATAATTTCCAACTACGCCCTAACCACCTAAATGGAGCGGGATAACGTCCCGGTTGAGCGGCAGCAGATCGACTTTCACGATAGACGAAAAGACTTCCAACTGTCCGCTCCAACGATTTCTTAGCCTGTTTCTTCGCGTTCAACGAATCAACTCGCCACACTGCCATACCTGTCGAACGTAATGAAGTATGAACGCAAAACTAGCAACATCGATTTAAGCTGCAGCTAAATACGGATAATCTGTATATCCTTGCGCTCCAGGCGAGTAGAACTTGCTCGGATCTGGAGCATTCAGCGGCGCATTCTGAGCAAAGCGATTCGGCAGATCAGGATTGGCTAAAAACGAGGTTCCAAAAGCGATTGCATCCAATTGACCATCGGAAATCGCATGTTCCGCCTCTTCTGCCGTATATCCTGTATTGCCGACTAAGACCCCATGGTAGGCTGCACGAATCGGAGTCAGAATGTCGCCTTGTTGCTCACCCAGAGCATCACCCCGCATCACATGCAGATACGCAAGGTTGTAATTGTTGAGGCGAGTGGCTAACCAGGTGAACGTGCCAACCGGATCGCTGTCTTTCATGCTGTTGTAGCTACTGAGTGGCGAGAGTCTTAAGCCCACGCGATCGCTGCCCCAAACGTCGATGGTCGCCTCCAACACCTCGAGCATCAAGCGGGCACGATTCTCAACCGAACCCCCATAAGCACCGCTCCGTTGATTACTCCCATCCCGCAGGAATTCATCCAGTAAGTAACCGTTTGCGCCGTGAATTTCGACTCCATCGAATCCAGCGGTTTTCGCATTTTCAGCCGCAGACCGGAACCCTGCAATAATCGTTGGAATTTCGTCATCCTCTAGCGCACGAGGCGTGACATAAGGAACTTTACCCTGCGGCGCATGAAATTCGTCGTTTGTAATCGGAATGGCACTGGGAGCGACCGGAATGGCACCGTGATTTAACAACGGGTGACAAGCTCGACCCCCATGCCAGAGCTGAAGCATAATCCGACCTCCTTTGGCGTGAACAGCATTGGTGACTTGTTTCCATCCTGCAACCTGAGCATCATTGTGAACTCCGGGTTCAGTGCCAAATGCAGAACAACCTGGCATGACAGCAGTCGCTTCTGCAATAATCAGTCCAGCGCTGGCGCGTTGACTGTAATATTCTGCCATCAATAGAGTGGGAACATGATTTTGATCGGCGCGACAGCGGGTTAGAGGAGCCATGAGGATTCGGTTTGGCAGCTTTAGAGCACCGACTTGCAGAGCGGAAAAGAGGTGAGGTAGTGACATGAAACGACAACCAAAGTTGAGGATGCGATTAGTCTAGCTCATTGCATCGGTGAGGCAGGATTAGCTAAGGTTTCCATTGGGATCGCGGTAGGGACATAGCTTCGGAATGATACGAAACAGAATCGCTTTAGTCTTATTGCTGTTCCGTCCCGAAATTGAAGATGCGGGGCTAATGATCGCGCTCACCGGATATGGATAGGTCATATAACTCAATCGATCGTGTTGATATTTCCAGCGCAACAAACGCTCCCAGAATCAATAATCACCGCTCTGAGACAGAACCATCAGTGCTTGTGAAACGTGGGAAGCTGTGGATTTCAGAGATAGTACAGCAGGAAGCAGCAAAACAGCGAGAGCAGCAAATAGCCAACGATTGAGTGAAACAAGAGACGTTAAAGCGGTGACAAAGGCATCGTCGCTTCACTCGATACTTTGCAAAGTGGAATGGCCCAATTTTCCCTGAAATCGTTGAAGACCCGCTCGCGCATCAATCGAGTCTCCGAGGCTCACCACTCTGACATTGAAGCGTGAGCGGTGCGATTGAGTTGCCCACGCATAACTACATCCATGATCGGTGCAGGTGGAAATTGCTATTCTATCGCAGTCAGATTACCTTCCTTGACCTACGGATTGAACAAAGTCTTGACCCCAAACGCTGCAACATCATCGGAGGTTCCCTGAGGTCCATACGTCTGTGAGAAAACCATGTTCAGGGGGTGAGCTATGTTATTGGCTTGCCGATTCACGACGGCATCCACGATCGAGCCTCCTGAAGTCTCTAATTGTACTGCGCGATCATTCGCTGCACTAAGCTTAGGTGTGGATCTGACTTGCACCGTGCTAACTTGATCTGAAGTGAGAGGTGTCAGATTGATCGTTTGAGTTGCACTCGGTGCGGGTGGGCGACTTTCTTGGCTACGAGATTCCGTAATGGCAGCAACATTATTAGACGTCAGATGCGTTTGATTAGCACTTGTGCACGAGCAGATTGAGCCGTTACGGTTGTCAGAGTCACTAATCCGGGCAGAGCGAGTGTTTGGAATTTCACGATCCATCTCCTGAGTGTTTAGAGGACTACAGTGTTGATTAAAGAGGAGGGATCTGAGGGACTGCTTGAGCGTGACTGTGAATTGGGAAAACTTTAGCTGAGAACCTGATGAGCGCGATCGATCAACTCATCAATTTCTGCTATCTAGCTGCTACCAGTTCAGCAGACCTCTGGAGCGCTGGACGCTCGATTACCCGATCAATCAAGCCATACTCCACTGCCTCTTGCGCGGACATATAAAAATCCCGCTCCGTATCTTGCTCAATTTGCAAGAGCGATCGCCCCGTATAGTTCGCCATGCGCTGATTGATCTGGTTCTTGACATAGAGAATTTCCTTCGCTTGAATCTCGATATCAACCGCTTGTCCTTGTGCACCGCCCGAAGGCTGATGAATCATAATCCGCGAACTCGGCAAACTGCTCCGCTTCCCTTTCGCACCCGCACCTAAGAGAAACGCACCCATACTTGCTGCAAAGCCATAGCAAATTGTACAAACATCGGGGCGAATGTGGTTCATCGTGTCATAGATGCCCAGCCCATCATTTACAGAGCCACCGGGAGAATTGATGTAGAGGTAGATATCTTTGTCTGGGTCTTCGGCTTCGAGAAAGAGCAATTGCGCCACAATCCGGTTTGCCATTTCGGGCATCACGGGTTCCGCAAGAAAAATAATGCGCTCTCGTAGCAGCCGGGAGTAAATGTCGAAGGCGCGATCGCCTCGACCCGATTGTTCAACAACAGTCGGAATCATGATGGTAGTTCCTTGAATGAAGTAAATCAGAAATTGGGTTTAAGCGACAATCAAAAGCGCCCCTTCGAGTTCTAGTAACTGCTTGAGGGTAGACAAGCACAGCGCCCATCTGTCGCTGTTGCTGAGATAGCTTTGGGCTTCTAGTCGATAGTGAATCACGGTCAGCTTGACCTGATGTGCAGATGGCTCTAATAAGAAGCGGACACGAGAAGGCTGTGTGTGATCAAAAAACTGGAAGGTATAGGAAAGCTGATGCGGCGGTTCAGACTGCAAGATTTCACCAATGGTTTGTGATTCACCTGCTGAGTCTACTTGCTCTACAGTCGAACCTTCTTGCCAATCCGATTGTAGTTGTCGCTCTCCCCAATATTGCTGCATGAAGGCTTCGCTAGTGATGGCTACCCAGAGCTGCTCGATCGTCGTCGCAATGTAGGTGACATAAACAAAGGTCGGTTTACTCATGGTCAGTCTCCTGTGAAGTTTCTTCGAGGGTGCGTTTGAGTTGACTTAACGCATCAAGTTGGGAGCGATCGTATTTGCTGAGCCAGCGATCGTAGATCTCTTGAATCGGAGCAGGATTGAGATAATGCAGTTTCTCTCGCCCCTGCCAAAGTGTGACGACAAGGTTTGCAGCCTCTAACACCGCAAGATGTTTACTGACCGCTTGCCGCGTCATGACAAGATGTTCGCAGAGTTCTCCAAGGGTTTGTCCATTGTGGGTGTACAACTGATCGAGCAATTTTCTCCGACTGGAATCAGAGAGGGCTTTAAACACGGCATCCATATCTCTTATTATGCAACTAAATGGTTGCATGTCAAGTCTACTAAAATCGAGGTGCGCCGCTTGACAGTGATGCAGGAAGGAACACCAATGAATCTGTTCAACAACGCTTCAAATGCAGGCATGAATTTTGACGATCAGTGGATACGATCTCGCACGCTATTCTTACGACAACCGATCACCCATGAGGTTACGAATGAGTTCATTGCTCAACTGCTGTATTTGGAAGGAGAGAACCCAGATGCTGCGATCCAACTTCACATTCAGACTGAGGCAGGGTCGGTTGCGGCTGGGCTGGCAATGGTATTGTCAACTTAACCGGAGATGTTCAAAATTGAGCACAATTATCCCGCAATCGCTAGGTTCGCTCAATTTACGCAGCAGTTTGCAAGCAAGCGACTTCTCGCCAATCTTG
>NZ_JAMPLL010000077.1:0-5181 GCF_039962495.1 Leptolyngbya sp. AS-A5
GCATCATAGGCTTTGTCGGCAAGCACTGTATCTGCAACTACATCGGGCAACAGTTTGTCGGCTGCATCCAAGTCAGAGGCTTGTCCAGGCGTAAGATGAAAGCTCAACGGATTATTAGAAATGGCGGAGATGCGAGGTTGTCCACAACGAGTCTGCACCTCTGAACAAACTAAACAATGGATTCAACCCCTTTTACTTCAGCGATATAAACTTCAACGCGAATATGATCAAGCGGTACTGATCTGTACAGAGCCTCCTGAAGGCGGCGAAGGTCAATGGGCAACTTCTCAAGATAAACCTGCTTTACAAGCCTACGCACAAGCTTATCTCACAGAGTGTGGTACAGGAAGTTTGGAGCATCCTTGGGACGATTGGATTCAACAACGACGGATTACAGTCCTGGAACAAGAAGGTCAGATTGTTGCAGTAGTTCGACAGGGTGCAACTATTGATTGTGCGATCGTAGTTGCGCCGTTTACATTCCCACAATTTCGTCGGCAGGGATTTGCTCGTCGCTTGCTCGCGTTTTTCATAACAGAGCAGTTACAGGACTATTCAGCCATGAAATTGTGGGTCGATCGGGATAATGCACCTGCACTAGCGCTTTATCGTTCTCTTGGATTTCACGAAATTGGAAGTTGTTACACTAGATATTCTAGAAATCATTGATTGCGATGAGAGGAACTCAACAAAAGCGAACTGTGTCTGCACCTCAGCCTGCGTTAGAAAAACTCAAGATTCAGTAAATAGATTAGGAACTGACAGATAATGCCTTTACCATCTGCAAGCATGGATTTCCTTCCCAAAGATGCAAAAATTCCTCAAGCGGCTTAAATCCCATTGACTCATAAAATGCTCTTGTTTTTGCATAGGGCAGATTGGGACGAGATAGACCGAGCGTTTTCACCTGCAAATACTCAATTCCTTGGAGTTGCAATTCTTGTTCTGCAAATTCAAAAAGCTGCTTCCCAACTCCTTGACGATGGAACTGGGGATGCACAGCTATCAGATAGATTTTAGCCGCAAAGTCGTTGTGCTGTTTGATCGATAGAAAGCCAATGACTTGTTGCTGGTTCCAGGCTAGAAAGGTCGGTAAGCGATCGATTGTTTGAACGTAGTGCGCGATCGCGGATTCGATCCCAAACCATTCTGAGAGGAGACGCAGAATTGGCTCACAAACGGTCGCTTGATTTAACTGAGCGGCTGAAATTTCAAACATACTACAGGAGAGCTTCAACGAGTTATTTCGCGTTGTAGCAATAGTCGCTGGTAGGCGATCGCAAAGTCCTCCATTGTAATTTGCAATGCAGCGGGATCACTCAAGCCTTGAACACGGTAGCGACGAACCGCCTCCAGCGCTGCTTGATTGCTGAGCAGTGCTAAATCTGCACCGTTCCATCCCTCGGTCTGCACAGCAAACGATTCTAAGTCCACATCCGCTAAGGGACGATCGTGATTATGAGCCTGCAAGATAGCAAGACGGCTCACTTGATCGGGGAGATCGACTTTGAGTTGCAAATCCAATCGTCCAGCTCTCAATAAAGCAGGATCTAATGTTTCTGGGCGATTGGTCGCCCCAATGAGAAGCACGTTAACGCAGTCATGCAAGCCGTCAAGTTCGGTGAGAAGTTGACCCACCACGCGATCACTGACCCCTGAATCGCTTTGATATCTCCCTCGTGCAGGCGCAAGCGTATCAATCTCATCTACAAATACGACACAAGGTGCTGCCTGCCGCGCCTTTGTGAACAATTCCCTCACCGCTTGTTCGGAAGCTCCAACCCATTTGCTCAGTAATTCTGGACCATTCACTGCAATGAAGTTCGCTCGTGCTTGAGCGGCAACGGCTTTCGCTAATAGCGTTTTTCCCGTTCCAGGCGGACCCCAAAGCAGAATGCCACGAGGTGCTTTGGCTTTTGTGTGGTGATACAGTTCGGGATAGAGTAACGCTCCTTCGACGGATTCTTGCAGGGTTTGCTTAACAGAGTCAAGTCCGCCGA
This sequence comes from Leptolyngbya sp. AS-A5, assembly GCF_039962495.1. Classification (NCBI taxonomy): domain Bacteria; kingdom Bacillati; phylum Cyanobacteriota; class Cyanophyceae; order Leptolyngbyales; family Leptolyngbyaceae; genus Leptolyngbya; species Leptolyngbya sp. AS-A5. The sequence goes on from NZ_JAMPLL010000077.1 coordinate 2,001, forward strand.
TCGCATCCCAAGTCACTTTAGGTGCTTCAATCTCAATCGATCGCAGCACCGCAGGTTTAATTTCTTTGATCGCCTGAAGAAAATCTGCTTGCGTGACGGTCATGCGATCCGGCAAGGAACTATCTAAAGTTGGTAATAGTCGCCGCAGGGCAAGGTAAGCCGCTTTTTGCGTCAAAGCTTTGAGGTCTGCGCCAACCATGCCGCCTGCTCGATCTGCGATCGCGTTGAGATCTATGGATTCATGCAACGGCATGGGAGCAGTTAGAATTTCGAGAATTTCCAAGCGTCCCGCCCGATCAGGAACCCGAAATGCAATCTCGCGATCGAAGCGTCCAGGACGGCGCAGTGCAGGATCAAGATGATCCGGGCGATTTGTTGCAGCCAGGACAATAATGCCTTTCGTTTTCGCGAATCCATCCATCAGGCTCAACAGTTGTGCGACAACTCGTTTTTCGACTTCCCCTTCTGCTTTGGCGCGATCGGGTGCAAGGCTATCGATTTCGTCAATGAAAATGATGCAGGGGGCAGAGCGAGTCGCTTTTTGAAAAATGCTTCGCAGTCGAGCTTCTGCTTCCCCATAATATTTGCCCATCACTTCCGGACCCACTAGCGCGATGTAGTTTATATCCAGATCAGCAGCTAATGCTCGCGCTGTGAGCGTCTTGCCCGTTCCGGGAGGACCTGTGAGCAAAACTCCGGTCGTCGGTTCTAATCCCAGGGCTGTTAATAGTTCAGGACGCTTCAGGGGAAGCTCCACCAGTTCGCGTAACTCGCGTAGCACCGATGATAGCCCACCCACTCCAGTAAGCGTAGGCGGTACATCATCTGTACTCGGCGGCGTGATGGGAACTGTAGAGATAGAGTCCGTTGATGGCTCATGGGTTGAACGGCTCCGCTCAGTCACGCGGATGTCAGACTCTTTCGGTTCGCGCCCTTCGATCACTCGGACGATATCCAGCAGTTCTTCAAAACCTTGATCGACGAGGGATTCCAGCTCTTCAAAAAAGTTATCCATACACCTTGCCTACCTCTATCTTCAGTATAGAGAGTTGCGATCGAGTCGGTTGGACCTTGGATGAAAGTCTTAGTGAAATAAAAAAGTTAGAGTACGGATTTCCAATGTCTCACCTCGGTAGATAGAAGCCCCGATCGTGCAGGAGATCGGATTGCTAGTGCTAGTTAAGTTGCCAGTACCAGGCCAATGTGGATCACTTTCCTTAACATCACATTCTCAACCTATCTCCCTGGGTGGAGGAACTCCTGACTCAAATAGAGCCAAGGTGAGATAGATAAGAGTGATTATGGTTAGCTCGCTCAGATTTAGTTAGTTAACAACAAATAACAAAAAGTATTTCTCAAGCTTCAGTCACAACAAGTAGAGCGAGCCGATGAAGAAATCACTTCGTTCGTTTCCCAATCTTGAATTAGGGGAGTATGACTATGGGAACGCGCTACTTTGCTTTAATTAGTGGTATTTTGTACGCTTTAGTTGGGATTGCAGGCTTTATTCCAGGAATGGTAGCAGCACCAGGGATAGGCGGACCGCCTGTTACATTAGATACGGGATATGGTTATCTACTTAGTCTTTTCCCGGTCAATATTCTTCATAACATTGTGCATCTGGGCGTTGGACTTTGGGGATTAGTCTCATACCGCAGCTATCTTGCTTCACGTACCTATGCTCGTGGATTAACAATCTTCTATGCGATTCTGGCAATCATGGGATTGTTCCCAGTTTTGAATACAACCTTTGGCTTGATTCCAATTTTCGGGCATGATATCTGGCTTCATGCACTTACCGCAGCGATCGCGGCTTATTTCGGCTTCAAAGCCCTCGACACGACGGTATTGCAGAATGATAAACAGGAAATGGTCAGTGGGCGTTCTCGCTGAAGCTAGCGTTGAGACTAGTTTCTGGACATTTGAATAGAGTCTGATTCAAGACACAGAAGCAGAGACATCGCAACGGTTGCCGATGCCCCTTGAGGCAGTTGTGCAACCGTTGTTTATTTATTCTGTTCTAAGGATGAGGCATACAAGCTTTGTAATTTTCTCACAACACAATTAGACAGTCCAACTGATGACAGGTCTAAGTTCAGGGCAGCGATCGTCATACGGAGGGAGCAATACTCTTCTCTTGTATCTGAAGCCATGATGTATAATCAGCATGCTTTGCATGTATTAGACATCACATCGATAGTATTACGTGTAGGGCAATTTGATCTACCCTTCTTTTTGTTAGACATGAGCCACTCACCGCTTTTTGATCGACTTGCTCACATTCTTCAAACAGTTCTCTACTGTCAGCAGCATCACCTTTCAACTCAAGATGGATTGGCGCATGTTGCCCATTTTGCAACCCAACGCACAACCCGGCGCAACCTACTCCTGCAAATGGGAAAGCTCACCGCAACAGGCACAATCGCAGGCATCGCTTCTGGTTCTCTCCATCGTGCGATTGCTGCTCCTAATTCCAGTGCTCCTAAAGTTGCGATCGTTGGGGCTGGATTAGCAGGGCTGACCTGTGCAGACGAACTCAGGAAACAAGGCATCATTGCCACACTCTACGAAGCAAGCAGTCGCGTTGGTGGACGGTGTTATTCGCTTAGTGGTACGTTCCCCAATCAAGTTGCCGAACGAGGTGGAGAATTTATCGACACGCTCCACAAAACGATGCTGGGGTATGCCCAGGAATTTAATTTACCGCTTGAGGACGTGAATAAGCAGCCCGGAGAAACCTTCTACTTCTTCAAGGGGCAGCGATATTCAGAAGCATCAGTTGTAGAAGAGTTTCGTGCGTTTGTTACTGCGATGCAGGAAGACTTGCGGTCGCTCTCCCAACAGCCGACCGCAGAAAACTTTACTGAACGAGATCGACAACTCGATCTCACATCGCTACAAACCTATCTCGACGATCGAGGTGCTGGAGATCTCATTAGAGCAGTAATCAAAGCAGCCTATACAGGCGAATACGGACGCGAGATTGATGAGCAAAGTTGTCTAGCATTTTTGTTATTCATTCACGCGGATCGACGATCCAAGTTTCAACCGTTTGGCGTTTTCAGCGATGAACGCTATCACGTTGTCGGTGGCAACCAAAAAATTGCGGAAGGATTGTACAATCGGTTGCAAAATCAGGTGCAATTGGGCAAACAGCTGGTTGCCGCTCGAAAAGATAGTG
>NZ_JAMPLL010000078.1:0-4988 GCF_039962495.1 Leptolyngbya sp. AS-A5
CAATTGCTTTGTCAACATTCTCGGCGGCTTGATTGCCTACTGCCATCAACCGAAGAAACCGTCCATTGCGCTCGACCACAATCTGCTGCTCCCGGCTTAACCCGAACTCAGGTTACTTTAGGTTCTAGGCAACCATAGTCAAAAGCCCTTTTCCAGCGATTGGAAAAGGGCTTTGCATTCTTCTAATTGTAAAAGATTTACTTTCTACTTCACTAGATGCAGCAGGTCGCGGACGACGCTGTAGCCAGCCAAGTCCCAAAGTAGATATGCGGTGAAACCGATCATCGCAAAGCGTCCATTCCAGAGTTCAGCTTGAGGCTTCCAACCAAATAAGAAAGCGTTGCGATCGGCTCCATTGTATGCTTCAGCGATTGGGGGTAATTCAGTTGCTTTGTTGGCTTGCATGATTAACATTCCTTAATGTTTTGTTATATCTCTATACTATTCGCGCATTCAACACTTGCTGTCTACCTTTAGAACCATTCCTGATTTATCTTGCTAGATTGGCGATCGCGTTTGCCAATTGCACTGAATCAATCGGCTTCGTCAGATGGAGCTGAAATCCAGCCTCGATCGAGAGCGGACGCTCTCGATCGCTAGCATAAGCCGTCAACGCGATCGCGGGAATCTGTCCGCCGACCTCAAGCAATCGGATTTGACGAATCAGGGAATAACCATCCTCTCTTGGCATTCCGATATCCGCTAAAAGCAAGTCGTATCGCTCAGGATTTTCGGTCAAAACTGCGATCGCGTCCCTTGCTGAGGCAACCATCATTACTTCAGCCCCAAAGTCTTCTAACAACCATTTAATCAAGTCGCGACTTCCCGCATCGTCATCGACGGCTAGAAGGCATAAGCCTGATAAAGACGGAGCTTCAGCGATCGATAAATCTAGTCGCTCTGCTGTATCGATTGATTCTAAATCAGTGGATGGTTTCTCTTCTTGAGATGAAGGTTCCGTCTGGATGGCATTCTGCGTGAAGTGCATCGGCAAATTGACAGTCAGGGTTGCGCCTTGATTCTCACCGGGACTTACCGCCCTAACAGTGCCACCGTGAAGCTCGACGAGATACCGCACGATCGATAGGCCGAGTCCGAGTCCCTGACTTGCTTTGGTGCTGCTAGAATCCCCTTGACGAAAGCGATCAAAGATATACGGCAGCAAGTCTGCCTTGATACCTTGCCCTGTGTCGTTGACTCGAATCTGCGCTTGACTGTCCACAAGTTCTAGCGTGACTTCCACTTCTCCACCGGATGGCGTGAACTTAATTGCATTCGACAAGAGATTCCAAAGCACTTGCTGTAAGCGATCGACATCGCCCACAACCATGACCGAAGTTAAATGCGAAACGAGTTGAATCGCCTTCGCATCTGCCGCTAGCTGCACCGACTCGATCGAACTTCTCACCACCATCGCCAGATCGAGTCGTCGAGTGTTGAGGTTCAGCTTTCCACTGATAATCCGTGACACATCCAGCAGATCATTGATCAACTGCGCTTGTGTTTTCGCACTGCGTTCAATCAGTTCGATCGCGCGAGCGGCAGCTTCTTCTTCTAGCTTGCGGGTGCGAAGAATTTGTGACCATCCCAGCATGATATTGAGCGGGTTTCGCAGTTCGTGGGAGAGGTTTGAGAGAAATTCGTCTTTGGCACGATTTGCCAGGTCTGATTCTTGACGAGCGGCTTGCTCTTGTTCAAGTAGACGCGATCGCTCGATTTCAAACTGTTTGCGCTCGGTAATATCTTCGATCTCCAGCAGAATTCGTTGAACATCACCTTCTTGGATGACTTTCCAACCGTTGAGCAACATGGTTCTCTGCCCAATGTGTTCAAATTGATGCTCGACCTCGAAGTTCTGAATCGGGGCATCATTGGCAAGCACGTCTTCTAAGCGCGATCGCAATTCGGGAATATTCCACTGCCCGTTACCCAGGTCAAAAATCAATGATTGTGCGGTTTCAGACGGTGAAACCTGAAACGTTTCATAGAACGATCGATTCGCTGTGTTGACTCGAAAATCCGACTCCAGCACCATCAATGGCACTTGCACTGTTTCCACGATCGCTTCTGCGTAGTTGCGGGCTTCTTCGAGCGTGGCGGCACTCCGTTTCAGCGCATCAATATCAATCATGACGATCACCACGCCATCGATTTGATTTTCGCTGGTGCGATATGGACGAATTCGGAGTGTGTACCAATGCCCGCCTTGCGTTTGAACTTCTAACTCTTTGACGCTCAGCGTGTCTAGGACTTCTAGAATCAACGGTTCTAAGTCGGGAACGTTGAGATTGACTCGAATATCGCTGAGGGGTCGTCCGGCATCAGCCGGAATGAAGTTGAACAAGCGTTGCGCCATTGGGGTAAACCGCCGAATGCGTAAATCGTTCGTCAGCATCAAAATCGGAATGTTAATGCTGGCAAGTAAATTAGTTAAATCGTTGTTGACCTGATGTAATTCCTGATTACGGCTGCGAAGTTCTTCGTTCGTGGTATTAAGTTCTTCGCTGGTGGCTTGAATCTCTTCTTTTGCCGTTTCTAACTCTTCGTTGGTACTTTGTAACTCCTCGTTGCTCGACAAAATTTCTTCGTTCACAACTTTGAGGTCTTGATTAATATGCTCCTGTTCTGAGATCACCGCTTGCAGATATTCGTGTATTGCCATCCGCTCTTGATTAGCGGAGGAAAGTTCCTGTCTCAGCCGAGCATTTTCACGCTCTAAATCTCCTGGTACGCCCTCACCCTCGATCGCATTGCTCACAATCGGAGGCGCTTCTTCAAACAGCACTAAAAAGTGACGTTCCTCGGTTGGAGTCTTAAATGGAATCACCTGAAGATTCACAATGCTTGATCGCTCTCCCTGTGTCAGATGTATCCCAGTCTTGGTGACGGGAATGTTTTGCCGTTGTGCCTGATGAATTGCGGCGCGTAGCTCGATCAGCAAGCCTTCTCGCGCCATGTTGAAGAGATTGAAGCTGGCAGTTCCAGGAACGAGTTTGAGATAGCGATCGATATCCCCCCGAAGTTGCAGAACTTCAATCTTGTCGTTGACCACCACTCCCACGGAAGCATAGTGAATCAAGAGCAGTTGATCCACCTTCTTCTGTAAGTCAAATCGCTCGATCGCAGCCGGGTTCACAGGAGGACGCTCATCGGGCTTCACGATCGAATGATTGCTGGTAACAAAGGAAAACGCCGGACGATTGGCGGTTAGTTTCTTGCCATAGAGTTTGCACTTTTTATCGACTACTGTAAATAAGTCAGAGTATTTCCCGGTGCTTTCGGATGTTCCCAAAAGCAAAAATCCAGTTGGATTAAGGCTGTAATGAAAGATAGGCATGACCCGTTTTTGCAGTGCCTCTCCGAGGTAAATCAGCACATTCCGACAGCTAATCAAATCTAAGTTAGAAAAGGGCGGATCACTACCTAAGTCCTGCCGTGCAAACACACACAGTTCGCGCACCGTCTTGTTGATTTGATAATTGCCGCCTTCCAGCGTATAAAAGAATCGGCGGCGGCGTCCTGGCGAAACATCCACCATTTGATTCTCGGAATAAATGCCCGCCCGTGCCTTGTGGATCGCCATCTCGCTAATGTCGGTGGCAAAAATCTGAATCGGGGGTTGAGTCGCTTTATCTGCCAAAAACTCTAGCAAACAAATCGCGATCGAGTAGACTTCCTCACCTGTCGAACAACCTGCCACCCAGATACGAATCGGAAATTCTGCCGGCTTATTTTGCGTAATAGTTGGAAAAACTTGTGCTTGCAGCAGTTCAAAAGCATCAGAATCACGGAAAAAGCTAGTAACGTGAATCAGAATTTCTTCATATAATGCTTGCACTTCAGCCGGATGCTCTTGTAAATACTCAGCATAATTCTCCAATCGCTCCAGTTTGTAGAGCACCATCCGACGCTGAATTCGTCGATCAATTGTGTTGGATTTGTAGTGGCTAAAGTCAACACCCGTCGTCGATCGCAGCAGCGCGAAAATTGTGAACAGTGCATCCTCGCTACTTTCAAGAGATTCCTCAGCCACAATCGACGACAATGGACGAGCGACAAAGGAATTGCGACTGAGATTTGCCAGTTCCTCGGCAATTTGTTGGGGCGGCAGCACAAAATCGACTGCGCCCGTCGCTACAGCCGTACTTGGCATCCCATCAAACTGTGCGGTTCCTTCACACTGAGCGAAGGTGATACCACCCGACGCTTTCACCGCCTTCAAGCCCACTGAACCATCGCTATCTGTCCCCGACAACACAACCGCGATCGCTTTATGTCCACGATCGGCGGCTAAGGACGCGAAAAAGGCATCACCCGGCATATATTTGCCATACACCTTTTCGCGGGCTGTGAGTTGCAGCGCTCCGTCATTCATCGTCATCTTCGTATTCGGTGGAATCACGAAGACTTGATTTGGCTTGATCGTCATGCCATCTTGCACTTCGTTGACAGGCATCTCCGTCACTCGATCTAATATCTCGCTCAACAAGCTTTTAGCATCGGGTGCTAAGTGCTGAATCAACACAAATGCCATTCCGGTATCAGTTGGTAGATGGCTCAGTAATTGTTTGAACGCTTCTAGTCCACCCGCAGAAGCAGCGATCCCCACGATCGGGAAGGGAGCATCAATTTCGGGCTGCGGCGTTAGATCAGACGCTCCCGTCGAAGGTTGGGGTGAATTCTGCGGCTCAGACGGGTTGGAGGTCATAGAATAAACCACTTAGCTGCAAAGCTGATGTTTTAGATCGGAATTCGACTGTAATTTCAAACTCTATAAGATCACAACTTGATCCTTCACCTTAAACAAGTTCCTAAAGAATGAGTTAATGAAAACAATGGTTCGGATAATTTTAGGATCAGCAGTAGACAGAAAAGGGTATTGTCAACTTAACCGATGTCAATCAAAATTGGGCACGATCATCCCTTGATCGCTAGCATCGCTTAATTTTACACAGCAGTTTTCAAGCAGGCGACTTCTCGCCAATCCT
>NZ_JAMPLL010000079.1:0-4649 GCF_039962495.1 Leptolyngbya sp. AS-A5
TGACTTCAATGCCGCGATACAGCATCATTTTCTCAATGTCCCGGTAGCTCAACGGAAAGGTGTAATACAGCCAAACGCAGTAGCTAATAATTTCACCAGGGAAGCGATGACGGGAGTACATGGGCAAGCAGTCGTTCTTAAAGTTGAACTAGTACGATTATTCTACGTTCCGGTTAACCTGACAATACGCGAAATTCGAGGGGAGTGGAAATATCTATATCGAGCAGTGGATTCGGAGGGCAATACACTGGACTTCATGTTGAGTGCAAAGCGAGATGGAAAGGCGGCAGCCCGCTTTTTTCGCAAAGTATTAGGAGCCAAGCACACTCAAATTCCACGAGTCATCACGGTCGATAAAAATGCTGCTTATCCAGTTGCGATGGATGAATTGAAGCAAGAGAAAACGTTGAAAGCTGAAACCCAATTGCGGCAGAGCAAATACTTGAACAACATGGTTGAGCAAGACCATCGCAACGTGAAACGGATTGTGAAACCAATGATGGGATTTCAATCATTCAACACGGCGAGAAGAACTCTTCGTGGAATTGAGGCAATGGCAATGATCCGCAAAGGACAGGTAAAGGGAATTAGTCAAGGGGATAGTGTATCTCAAGCAGCATTCATCAATGAGATCTTTGGAGTGAGTGCTTAAGAAATACGAACGAGACCAGTTTGTTTGTCACTTTAAAATCTTTGTGACAGAACCACTTGTTCTGCCTTGAAACCCTCAATTGTGGCAAAAGCGGTGGAGAAACGACCTAAAACGATCGTACTTTTCCTTTGAACGCTCCATTTAACTTTGTTGTTCAAGATTCCACAGCAGCTTTCAAACAAAACCCGCAACTAGTTGTAAGTTAATTTTTAACAATCTCGGTCAGCGGATTTACCATTTGATAGCGACCGCTTGCGGCACTCAAATCGGGCGCACCAATCAGCAAAGGCTGTTGACTTAAACGCCGCGTCTCTCGAACATAACCTAATCCAACCGTCATCGGTGGCAAGTGATGTTGTTCTAGCACAGTTTGAATTCTGCAAAACGCTTTGGGCAATTGATCAAACGGAATGCTTGGAAAGGCGTGGTGAATGGAATGATAATTCAATCCGCCAACAAACCAAGCAACGATCGGATGCACGGTTAAATTCCGACTGCTATAAAGCTGCGTGAGTTGATATCCCTCGGCTCTACTCCACATTCCGTAATGTTCAAGATGATCTCTTGCCTGAATGACACTCCCAATCACCCGTTCTAAAATCAACCAGAACAAAAGGTAGCGCCACAGGTGATTGGAAAGAATTGCCCAAGTGAAACAGCTTACCTGCACCAAGACGATACCCATTACATCGACAAACCACGATCGACGAATCGCTGGAATTTGCTCACCCAATTGCCAGCCTTTGATCAAGGTTTTCCCAATCATGCCAAACCCACCCAGCACAAATAAGTCAATTTCCCACTGATGTCTGACATACCATTGCACCCAGGGACTTGCATTTTGATATTCTTCCACTGTCCACTGCACTCGTTCTGGGTCGTGTAAATTCGTGCCATTCCAACCATGATGCAGGCGATGCAACTGAGCATAAACGCCGTGCATCCACAGCATCGGATAGGAAATTAAGCGTGGCAATCCTTCATCAAACCAGTTCCAACCTGTGAGCGTATGATGGGTTGCATCATGAGTGCAGATAAACCAAAGGGCATAGACAAAGCCTGCGATCGCACTATACCCGACAAAGCCCCAGAGATTCGGAGACCACCAAGCGAAGACCATCAAACTCAAGCAAACAACTCCTAAGCTGCAAAATCGCAACAATCCTAGCCAGGAATTCACAGTGTTTAAATCGGCAACACTCGATCGTAAATCCTGCATCACCGGATTAAGCTGCAATGTATCTCTGTTCATAAATCACCTCGGAGCAGACGCAATGGCGTATGAGTCAAATCTTAAAGATCGTTATTTCAGGGAATTACAGGGATTTGTTTCGCGATCGCTTGGATCATTCGCTGCAATGCAATTGAAATGTCATGAGAATCGAGATGAACATCGAGAATGAAGGTGTCTGATCGACATCGGGAATCAGCTCTTGCACACGGGTCACCAGCAGTTCTGAACAGGAGGGATGAGCCAAAGCAGCTGATTGACTGACAAATCTTCGTTCATTGCATTGCCCCGCCCGTGAATGCAATGAACGGTCTATCTGAGAAAAATCTGTTGAAACAGGTTAAACCCCAATCAGTACCTGCTCTTCAGTCCGTTTTGAACGGACTTTGTACCGATAGCCCGTGATTTCTAATCACGGGCGAAGCGCAACAGGAGCGAAAGAACTTTCAGAGTTTTGTCAGTCAATCAGGCTAAAGCAGTCTAATAGCAAAAATAATGTTCTCAACCTCTTTCACTCTAATACTTCTATGATCGTTACGAAACTCTGCTGAGGGGTAATCTCAGCAATCGAAGTCAGTGAAGAAATGCAATGTTCCTGAGTGATTAAATCTCAAGAACATTATGTACATTATCTCTGCGAGTAAAACGTCATTAGTAGCACAAGAACTGTAAAGCCAAGCGCTAAAGTGATTAAGCTTCCCCAACTTGCTGAATCAGAGACGAGCTTTTCTTTGAGCGTTCTAAGGTATTCAGAAGCTTCCATCTCAGCCTCCTTGCTAGATGTATGCAAGTTTGTGTTCCGTGAATGGGCGTTAGAAACTGCTCAACAGAATGACAACCGTAAACAGACAGAACAGACTCAGCGAGACAGCCGCGATCGTGAAGGCGCACGATTGATCTGATCGAGATACTGATTTACTTTTTCGTCTTTTTCGTCAGGCAGCCAATTGATCGGTTTCATGATGTACACCTCTTGAAGCGAATAAAGTGTATCTTCCCACTCCTAACTTTAAGTGGTTTTCCGATGCTAGATTAGAAAATCAAGAGAAACTTTATGCTTATACTTAAAAGTTCATAGCAATCCAAATTCCATGAGCTTTGACACCATTGCGGCTCCTGAATTGGTTGTGTCGCAAAGACTTTAAAGTGACAAACGAATTGGTCTCATTCGTATTGCTTTAAGCACTCACTCCAAAGAGTTCGTTGATAAACTGTGCTTGGGATACACTATCCCCTTGATTGGTCCCTTTCACTTGTCCTTTACGAAGCATCGCCATTGCCTCGACCCCGCACGAGGTTCTTCTTGCTGTGTTAAACGACCAACTGGTTGCGGGTTTTTCAGCTTGGATAAATTTGTCTGAAAGCTCCTGTTTGTATGAGCTTGCGTCGTGCTCTACTAAAATAGCTCTAGCCTTTTTAGTCTAACTGCTAGTTCCAGCTAAAATGCCCCAAATCCAACAATGGCAATCAATTCCCACACAATTAACCTTAGAACAGTTTGAAGAATTTGTCTTGCCCCATCTGCACCTTGGCAGTCGTGGTCCTCAGACTAAGCTCTCTTTGCACGCAATCTTCAACTACATCCTAAAACTGCTGTACCTCGGCTGCCAGTGGAAAGAACTGCCCATTGAAAAGGACAAAGATGGACAACCAGAGCTCCACTATACCAGCATTTATCGCACCTTTCGGCGGTATGAAGCTCAAGGCTGCTTTGATACCATTTTTGCGGGAACGGTGCTGCTGCTTCACCAGCAAGCGTTACTGGATCTCAGCATCATCCACGGGGATGGAACAACCACCGCCGCAAAGAAGGACGGCGATAACCTCGGATACAGTGGGCACAAGCACATGAAAGGCGATAAGGTTGTGGCTTTCTGTGATCGTCACTGTAATGTCATCGCTCCATTTATTACTGCACCCGGCAATCGGAATGAATCTCCACAAGTTGACTCACAAGTTGCTGTACTTTCTTTAACTACACAAAGAGAAAGATCGAACGATGCACCAAAACTAATCCTGGTAATGCTTCTCGCGATCAGCCAAACCGCGGCACTTCGTTAAGAAATTTGTGATTAAAGAATAAGGCTCTGTCTCCGGCAATGGCAGTGACAATTGCTCAATTTGCACCGAGTTTGAGTGCTGAGATCTGGGGTTTGAAGCAGTATCCATCGGCGATTCCGCTCATTGGCGCAAATTGTATGTTATTAGCGGTCAAATAGCGGCTCTTACGCTCTTTTGGTGAAGTATAAAGTCGCTGAATCACTCGGGACAATTGCCATGATTGTTCGTTAGACAGGCGACTTTAACCTGCTAATAGAAATCGCTGTCTTAACAAGGCTAATCCTGCTCGACCATACATCTGGCGCTTGATCATCTTTAAGCGATTGATCTGCCCCTCGGTTTGACCATTGCTCACTGCTAAGGTTAATCCTGCTCGGACGGCTTCACACCACCAACTTTGATGCTGTCTCCCCCACTCGACAATTGCCAACAAGCTCTTCGCACCACACATCATCCCACAGCAGATAAATGTCAAAATTGATGCCAGAGAATGCCGTTTCCCAGAGGCGTGACGATGATCTGGTACTAAGGTCAGCGCCTCTAGCAGTGATGGAATCGGTTCAACAGAAGCAGACATCTCTAGCAGTTACCAAACGATATTGTCAGGTTAACCGGAATGTAGAATAATCGTACTGGTTCAACGCTCGCTCTCAACTTCTTTCCCATGTATTCCCGACATCGATTCCCTGGCGAAATTATTAGCCA